>SLQC01000161.1 GCA_007131625.1 Balneolales bacterium
CGGTACAGCGCGGGAAGCGAACAACCCGTCCTGTGGGGTTCGGGATCTCGATACCGCTACATCTATCCCAGCGCCAGGTCAGGAGTCGAATCCACCATCACCCGGTCCCTTGAAGAAGTTTTCCATTGGCTTGGGGTTGTGGACCGGGCGGAAGCAGGGGGCGAGAGCGTGTTCCGTCTCTCCGAACTGGGCCGGTGGCTCCTTACTGGCAACGCGGACATTAAGGACGCGCCCATACAGGCAGAGGATGAAGTGGAACTCATCGTGCAGCCGAACTTTGAGGTTGTCGTTCCCAACCTTGCGGCGGATCCCCTGGTAGCCGTTCCTCTCGAGCGCTTCGCGGAACGCCAAGGTTCCGGGCGCGCCGCCGTCTACCGGCTCACGAAGAACGCCTTCACCCGCGCCATTCAAAAAGCCGCGATTCTGTTCAACCGAAACGATTTTCTCCGACCGTTTTTCATCCCATTTTTCATGATTATTTTTTCCTTGATGGGCAGTATTTTCGGGATGGCGGAGGAGGTTATCATCTTCATTCCGCTTTTTGTTCCATTGGCCCTCGCTCTCGGGTACGACTCCATTGTGGGTGTCTCAGTACCTTTTATTGGCGCCAGTGCGGGATTTGCCGGTGCGGTGGTGAATCCGTTTACGGTAGGAGTAGCGCAGGGATTGGCTGAAATTCCATTGCTCTCGGGATGGGAATTGCGAGCGGTGGTATGGTTGGCAACGACCGTTGTTGCTATCTGGATTGTTGGCAGCTACGCCCGAAAAATCTTCAAAAACCCCACCAAATCTCCGATGTATGTGTTCGACAGTGACCGACAGGAGGAGATGTCTACCGATGAAGCGGATAACGAGCCGTTCACCTTGAATCAGCTGTTGATTCTGCTGGTGTTTGCGGCGGGAATCGGACTGCTCATCTACGGTGCAACCAGCCTGGACTGGTATATCCGGGAGATGGCGGCGCTGTTTCTGGCGATCGGGGTTATATCCGCGTTGATCGGACGACTGTCCGGCAGTGTGGCGGCCAATGCTTTCGTTACCGGAATGAAAGATGTCCTGGGTGCGGTTGTCATCATCGCCCTGTCACGCTCCATTTTGCTGCTTATCACCGATGCACAGATCATTGACACGATACTGTACGGACTCTCCAGTGCGATTGCGGGATGGCATCCCGTTGTTTCGGCAGAAATCATGCTGCTGGTCCAGTCGGTGATCAACTTTGTAGTGCCAAGCGGCAGCGGCCAGGCTGCTCTGACTATACCGATCATGGCGCCGCTGGGCGATCTCGTGGGAATCACGCGTCAAACAGTCGTTCTGGTCTTCCAGATGGGCGACGGCATCACAAATATGATCATCCCAACCTCCGGGGTTACCATGGCGGTGCTTGGAATGGCGAAAATTCCCTGGAGTACCTGGGCGACATGGATGGCTCCGAGGCTTCTGTGGTTTTATCTGGTGGCGGTAGTGGCCATTGCAGTGGCGGTGATTGTTGGGTATGTCTGATGGATAAAGATTACAATAAGAAAATAATCATGTCAAAAGTTTGTGTATACTTTTATCCGGGATTTTTAGTTATGTGCTATCCTTGGACTGTTATAATTAATACCCTGGATTTTTGTTATCGTTTTGAGTACTCCGTAACCGGATGATATGTTCCAGAAGTTATCACCCATTTTTATTTTTCGATCTTTTTTCAAGAGATTACTGTCAGAGTGCGGATGTTATCCAGCTGGATGGATGGCGCTTGTACTGCTATTGATCATTCCAGATGTGCAGGCAGTCTCTATGCCGGCATCCGAATTTCGTTTTATGGATGATAAACGCCCCGAACGGGTCTGGAACATGAGTTTCGAAGGTAATGAAACGTTCAGATCGATGATCCTCAGAAATATCATCGCCCTCGAAGCACCTTCCCTTTTCCGCAAAATTCGTTTCTGGAATCGATCCGGATTCGATTTCGATGCCACTGAACTACGCCGGGATGAGATCCGCATCAAACGGTTTTACCAGCGCCGCGGTTTCCCCCATGTCCAGGTCACCTCCCGCGTGGAAGAGGGACGCAGAGACTGGTCGCGGCATGTCGTCTTTATAATCGACGAAGGCGAACCCACGATCATCGACACGGTCCGTTATGAAATCGATGCCGACTCCTCTGTAATCGCCTACCTTGAAGAGCATCGCGATTTTCAGCGTTCCAATCGACGCCAGGTGATGCAGGAAGGCAGTCGGTACCAACTGATCAATCACAGCGACGTAGAAGGCGTGTACCTCTCCACCATGCAGAATCTTGGATTTGCCCATGCCGAGGCGTTCGTCACCGCAACCGTCGACACCACAGGCCGTAACGCCGATGTGCTGATCACACTCAGCCCGGGTCCACACACCTATCTTGGCGATATTCATGTCGAAGGTAACGAAACGGTGTCCGATGCG
The DNA here is from genome assembly GCA_007131625.1 of Balneolales bacterium. Classification (GTDB taxonomy): domain Bacteria; phylum Bacteroidota; class Rhodothermia; order Balneolales; family Natronogracilivirgulaceae; genus SLQC01. The sequence goes on from SLQC01000161.1 coordinate 2,434, forward strand.
CTGATCCTCCGACATTCCGAACTCAGGACGGGCGACCGCTATAGCTCGCGCGATCTACGCAACGCACAGCAACAGATATTCGGACATCCACTGTTACGGTTTGTAACAATCAGCATGCCACCGCAGCCACGTGACTCGACAGTCGACATTTCCATTCGTGTCCGGGAACATCCGCTACGCAGCCTGAGGGTTCAGGGTGGGATCGGAATCGAAGAGATCGTCCGGGCCAACATTTCCTGGCAGCATCGAAATCCATTTGGTAACGCATACAACTTCAGCATCGCCACCCGTGCTTCGTTTCTGGAACAGCGATTAAACATTGATTACTACATCCCCTATGTCTTTAATCCCAAAAGCCGGATAAACATCTCACCATTCGGCCAGCGACTTGACGAGCGTGGATATCTGCTCCTTCGTGCCGGTATCAGCAACAGCTTCATCTATCAGATTTCCCTGGAAACTACCGGAACCATCACTTATGAATTTACAAGAAACCGGGAGCAGATTCACAGTCCTGAAGTAGTTATACCGGAAGAAGATCAGTATTACAATATATCCGCATTGAAATTTTCCGGATATCACAACCAGCTCGAACTTGAACAATACCAGGGATGGGCGATTCGACCCCATGCCGAATTCTCCGGTTTCATGGGTACGGGATCGCTCCGTTACAATCGTTACATACTGGATATCCGTCGCTATATCGATATCGGACCAACCACACAATTTGCGGTTCGCAACGAAGGTGGCCTGATTACGTTTGCCAGCCAAAACGATCTGCCGTCCAATGTGCGTTTTTATACCGGTGGGACCAGCTCGGTGCGCGGTTGGCAGCGGCGTGAGCTGGGCCCCAAAAGAGTGATTCTGGACGAAGAAGGCACATTTAAGGAATATATTCCGGTTGGCGGGAAAGCGATGTACAATTTCAATCTGGAAATCCGGCAGGAATTGAACTGGTTGATCCGGCATTTTGGAGCCGCTGTTTTTCTGGATGGTGGTTCCGTTTGGGAAGATCCGAAGTTCATAAATGTAGGTGATCTGCAATTCGGAATGGGTGGTGGATTGCGTTATAATTCGCCAATCGGACCAGTGCGCATTGACATGGCCCGGAAAATTAATCCCACAGATGAGGATCTGAATATTTATAATGGTGAAGATCACGGAGGCTGGTTCGACTGGTGGGGCATCCACTTCAGCATCGGACACGCATTTTGAAGTTGTCTGACCTGATTTTGCACGGTCAGATCCACCCTGGGATTATCCGGTATGACTTGGATTTTTCCGGGCTGACTTGACATGACATAACAATGATGACACATACTGATCAATCGACAAAACACAGACGTATCTGGCCCTGGATCACCCTGGCGGTGGTGGTGATCCTGCTGGGGGGATTGCGCCTGGCGATGCGGTCGGATTATGTGATGGATCGCATCCGCACCGAGGCGGAGCTTCGTGTATCGGAGATGCTGGATGCGGAGCTGCATATCGGCCGGATGCATGGTGACTTGTGGTCGTATCTCATTCTGGAAGATATCCGGCTTTACGAGTCACCCGGACACCAAACCGTTACGCTCGACACACTGAGCGTATCCTGGTCCTTATTCGATCTGATTTTTCGCCGACCGCTGGAAATTCAAAAAGTGCACATGATCGGATTGCGGGCAGACATCAAACAGGATGATGACGGGTTGTGGAATATTTTCGCGATGCTACCGGACACGGTGGAGGATCCGGCAGCGGAGGAACATATAGTGGACGAGGAGCCGTTTCAATTTGTGCTGAAGGATGTCCGGGTAACCGCGCCGTTTATATCGGTCGATGCTGCGGCTCTGATGCCCGAAGAGCCGTTTTCTGTCCGGGATATAGAAATTCTTGCCCGTTTTGGTCAAAATGTTAACGGACTTTTCATCGATTTACACAAGCTCGACCTTAGTGTTCACGAATCTCGCTTTGATGCCCCCATTCAACTGGAGTCGGAAGCGGCCTGGGACGGTCGACAAATCACACTTGACAAGCTGGTCGTCGCCGGAGCTCATTCACTGTTCGAAGCCGCCGGAAATTACGATACTGTAACAAAAGGGGGTGACCTGGAAGCTATACTCGATCCGCTGGCATGGAGAGATGTGGTGGCGTATCTGGATGAATATCCGGTTCGACAGAATGTAGCGGTTAGTCTGCATGCCGGTGGTTCACGACAGAATTTTAGCGCTGGTTTCACGATCGATGCACCTGGACTTGAGAACCTGTCCGTCGATTCGCGGTGGTCCTTTATGCATGAATCGGTGCTGAAAAGGCTGGAGATCACTTCGGGTCCGGTTGATGCCGGGCGATTGACCGGGTCGGACACCCTGCACGCACAACTGGGTGCATTGTCATTCTCTCTGGAAGGGGTAATTCCACTGAATGAATGGGATCGTGTAGCGGCAAACGGGAATTTGGCAATTGGTGAGTTGCAGTTCGACGATCACCGGCTTAATGAAATCACAATGGACTTTTCCGCACAAAACGGTACTGCCCTAACCGAAACGGTGCTACGCAAAGGCGAGGAGTCGATCCGGCTTGATGTTGAAGCGAATCGGTGGTGGGAACCGGAACTAAGTTGGGCGGTTACATATGAGCTGGCGGATCTGAATCCGGCGTATTGGTCGGGAATAGAGGCATTGGAAGGTTCGATCACCTCACATGGCACGCTGATCGGCAGCGGCCGGGAGCCCGGAACTTCCCCCTGGGTTGCAGATATCAATGTTGACCGGTTTCTGTTGGTCGATTACCCGGAAGCATCACTCGTCCTGAATGGAGAACTTACGTTCGACACTCTTCATGCGGTGGCCGGCATACAGGTGGCGGAAGGTGAAATCGATCTGGAAACCGAAATGTTGTGGCGCCTCGAAAAACAGAAATACAAACTTGACGTGCAATTCAGTAATCTGAATGCCGGTACAATACCGGGCCTGGAGGAGTTGACTACAAGGATAAACGGTTCTTTTAATGTGGCAGGCGAAGGATTTGACCCGGAAACGATGGCCTGGGATGCATCGCTGCTGTTGAACGACACCGATATCAACCGGCAGGAACTCGACACATTTGAGCTGAATCTTGCTTTGCGCGATGGATTTGTGCAGATCGAGGATAGTTATTTGAGCAGCACACCCGCACGGGGAAACTTGTCACTTATGCAGAATATTTTTGATTTAAAAGATCCGCGAAACCGGCTCGATTTTGACGTGGAACTGCTGGATCTTCAGGGATTTGCAAATCTGGCGGGCACCGATTCACTGCAGGCAAGAGGCCTGTTTACCGGCTCGATCCAACCGAACGATGAGGGAGAACTAGTTTTTCATTCCGGACTGAAGCTTGAAACGGTGCAATACGACACCGTCAGGGTGCACCAGATCGACGGATCCGCAAGGCTGATACTGGCAGA
>SLQC01000132.1 GCA_007131625.1 Balneolales bacterium
CAGCTCACCGCGCGGAGTCTCGGTCCGGCAGTAAATCTCGCCTGCCGGCGGACGAATTTTCTTCGGAATCGCTTCCTGTACATCACCTTCATCGGGCATCCAATCAAGTGCCTGTTCGATGATCTTCAGGCTCTCTTCCATCTCGTGAACCCGAACCATGTAGCGGTCCCAACAGTCACCGACTGTCCCCTGCTCGCCCTGCCCCACCGGGATGTCGAAATCAAATCGATCGTATATCGAGTAAGGATCGTCACGGCGCAGATCCCATCTCACACCCGACCCACGAAGACTGGGACCGGAGACACCGTAGTTGATTGCGACTTTATCAGGCAGCACACCGATATTGGCAGTCCGTTCTACAAAAATTTTGTTATTGGAGAGCAGGTCGTTGAGTTCATTGATCTTCGGGCGGAAGGATCTTACGAACGCCGAGGTATCAGATTTAAAATCAGCAGGTACATCGTTCATGAGCCCGCCGACCCATATGTAATTGTAAAGCAGCCGGGCGCCACTCGCTTTTTCGAAGATGTCAAGAATTTTTTCCCGTTCGATGAAACAATAAAGGAACGGGGTAAAAGCGCCAATGTCGAGTCCGAACGTCCCGAGTGCCAGCAGGTGGCTCGCGACGCGCTGCAGTTCAGTCATGACCACCCGGATGTGCTCCACACGTTCATTGACCTGGATACCCATCAATCGTTCCATCGCGATCGCATAGCCCAGCTCGTTGCACATCGCAGCAACATAGTCCATGCGATCGACATACGGGATGACCTTCGTATAGTCGTTCATCGCTTCGCTGTGCTTTTCGAAGCAGCGATGCAGATATCCGATGTGTGGTATCGCTTTGGTTACAATTTCGCCATCCAGTGTAAGCTCCATCCGCAATACACCGTGTGTAGAGGGATGCTGCGGACCCATATTGATGACCATCTCCTGGGTTTTATACCCGTCACCGGTATCCACAGGATCAGTCAGGGTCACTTCAGGGTCTTTTTCTTTTGTTTTGACAGTCATGTTCGACGTTTTATCTGCGTAAAATTTTTCTGATTCAATAGGCCGCATGGAGCATCAATACTCCACCTTCATTCCTCGATACGTTTCCTGCACCTGATAATCCTTTCGGAGGGGATATCCCTCCCAGTCGTCGGGACACAAAATGCGCCGGAGGTCGGGATGTCCATCAAACCGGATTCCAAACATATCAAACGCCTCCCGTTCGTGCCAGTCTGCCGTCTTCCAGACCTGTTCTACCGATGAGACATGTGCATCGTCTTCCGGCAGTATTACTTTGAGGGTCAATTTGTGCTTTTCGGTGGTGGATGCAAGGTGATAGGTGACGCCCAGGGAATTATCCTTGTCGTAGTGGACTCCGCTCAGGCACATCAGTGCATCAAAGTGCAATTCCGGTTCATCACGCAGAAATTTTGCAATCTCCCGGATCATTTCCGGCGCCACGACGATCCACGGATCAATCTTTTCTTCGGGCTTCAGCTCAACAGCTTCGGAACCAAACCATTCCACCAATTTGTCATGCAGTTCTTCAGACGTTAGCATGTTGTACAGATTATGTTGATTTGTTCAAAATTTCGTATTGGATCGCCGAACGGTTGCTGTCCGGATTTCCTCTGAAAAAACCGGATATCTGTCCAGGCACCGCCGGATTCCGAAGAAAACCGGTTTCGTTTTGACTGCTCACCGTTCATTATTTGGCTGAAACCCGACAGCTTCACGATCCCGACTCCTTTTTATGAGCATCCTGTTGCGGGAATTCGATCTGCGCCTTTTTGTGCTCTTCGGTCTGGTCGACGTTTTTAATCGACAGCTTCTCACCGCCCTTGTCCTCTATGACTATCGGTTTGTTCGGGTCGACTCCTTCTATCAGCGTTTCATCCATAATTTTTTTCTGCAGATGGAGAAAACCTTCCAGCAGTGCCTCGGGTCGGGGCGGACATCCCGGGACATACACATCCACCGGAACCACGCGATCCACCCCCTTCAGCACATGATAGCCGTGTTCCCAGTAAGGTCCGCCACAATTGGAGCACGAACCCATGCTGATCACATAACGCGGTTCAGACATTTGCCGGTAAAGCCGCTGTATACGGGTTGCCATTTTCAGTGTGACGGTTCCGGCGACAATCATCACATCCGCCTGTCGCGGTGACGATCGCGGGATGATCCCGAACCGGTCAAAATCATAGCGGGATGCAGCCGTAGCCATCATTTCAATCGCGCAGCACGCCAGTCCGAACTGCATGTACCAGAGGGATGATTTTCTGGCCCAGTTCAGTGCTTTCTCGAGCGATACGACGATGATATTGCTGTCGTGAAATTTTTTATCAAGAAGTCCCATATGTTCGAAGTATCAATACATTTAATCTATTCTGACGATATCGGGGTACATTAATTGTACGGCGTTGTATTTATGCAATAATTCAATTATTTAATGCCGGATTCGAATGGTGTATCGGTGTTGATGGGGTATGCGGCCGAACCGGCAGTTGTTGAAGAAGTAGCAGCTGTTGCTGATGTAGTAGCTGTTGCCACCTCAGCTGCTTCAGGCTTCCAGTCATGCGTAACCACACCTACACCATCTATATACCGGGGTACCTCCGGTTGCGGCTTGTCCCACTCCAGATCCCCTTTGCCCAGTTCGTACAGAAAGCCGACAAAAATAAGCGAAACAAAGACGATCATCGCCCAGAAAGCGTACCACCCCAGATCCTGATAAACGGTTGCCCATGGAAAGAGAAGCACCACTTCCACCTCGAAAATGAGAAACATCAGTGCAATAACATAGAAGCGGTTGTTGAACTGAATCCAGGCGCTACCAACCGGATCTTCTCCGCATTCGTACGTCATCAGTTTTTCTTCATCAGGTCGATTGGGGCGCAGCATCCAGGAAACCAGCAGCGTGATTCCAGCGAAAACAACGCCGTTGACTAGAAATAACAGTACATACCCGTAATCGGCAAGCATAATTTGCTGTCTTTAGATGTAAGAATTAAAGTATGATAAGGCTAATTAACGAAAAAATCAGAGCAATGTCAGCCCAAGTGATCCAATTTAAACCCCTGAAGAATTCGGATGTAATTAGCCCGTTCATATGTGGATGCATCGGCTACGGAAGCCGAGCTCATACAGCCTTTCATTTCCTCAACCGATTCATATTCATTCTCTTCCATCCAGTTGTTCATTTCTTCAATGATGGTGAACAGTTTGTCACACCCTTCCCGAAGAAGAGCAGAGGCCAGCATGGTCACATCCGCACCAACCATGATCATCTTGATCACATCTTCGGCCGAATGAATGCCGGTAGTAGCGGCCAGACTGCCTTTGATATGGGGACGAAGCATTGCGATCCAGCGCAGCGGCAGACGTTTTTCAAACGTGGTGCTTAGCTCCAGACTCGGCAGGACTTCCTTCGATTCCAAATCAATATCGGGTTGATAAAAGCGGTTGAACAGAACGAGCCCGTCGGCACCGGCTGCCTCCAGCCGCATTGCCATATTCGCGAAAGAGCTGAAAAAAGGACCGAGCTTGATAGAGACCGGAATTCCTACAGATTCCTTTACTGTTTTCAGGTCATCAATATACATCTGCTCGACCTGTTCCGAGGTGAGTTGTGGATCGGCTGCTATATAATAGACATTCAGCTCAAGTGCATCGGCACCGGCCTGCTGCATCTTTTGTGCATATTCCATCCATCCACCTTTCGAAACACCGTTAAGACTGGCGATAATGGGAATGTCGACCGCCTCTTTGAGCTTGCGAAGCTGCTCCAGATACTCCTCAGCTTTCAGATTATGATATACCTCCGGTTCTGGTAAATAGCTGAGCGCTTCAGCGTAGCTTTCAGCCGATACATTTAAAAAATGATCGAGTGCCTTGCTTTCGTTGACGATCTGCTCCTCGAATAGCGAATACATCACTACTGCAGATGCGCCAACATCCTCCAGCTGTTTTACTCTGGTAACATCACTGCTCAAAGGTGATGCTGAAGGTACCAGGGGATTTTTTAATTTCAATCCCAAATAATCTGTTTGAAGATTCATATTAATAATTTTAAAGAGTAAAAATATTTTTCGTAATTAATGTATAATAAATTGCTTATACGATCCCTCTGACAGCACCCTGATGATGCTTCTGAAACAGGCCAGCGACCGTTTCTATTCTACTTTTGCCGGTTCATCTTCCTTTACCGGTTCATAGAGTTTTTCCATGTACTCGTATTGACGCCAACGCTCGTATACACTTTCCTGCGCCAGCTTCATATATTTCGCAGCCTGTTCCGGATGCGACTTGGAAAGCATCAGATAGCGCATTTCGTTGTAAGCATAATCCTTGAACGCTATTTTCGGCGCTTTGGAGTCGAGACTGAACGGGTTCTTGCCATCTTTGACCAGTGACGGATTGAAGCGAAACAACGGCCAGTAGCCGGATTCGACCGCTTTTTGTTGCTGGTCGAGGCCGTATTTCATATTGTATCCATGCGCAATACAGTGACTGTAGGCAATGATCACGGATGGACCGGGATATGCTTCGGCTTCCATGATAGCTTTGATCGTCTGCGTGTCGTTGGCACCCATCGCAATTCGTGCGACGTATGCCCCACCGCCTGATACCGCCAGTAGTCCGAGATCTTTCTTTTCCGTCTCCTTGCCGGCTGCGGCAAATTTGGCAACTGCTCCCATTGGAGTGGCTTTGGAACGCTGCCCGCCTGTGTTGGAGTAGACTTCGGTATCGAGCACAAGGATATTGACATCACGGCCCGAAGCGAGTACGTGGTCGAGACCGCCGTAGCCGATGTCATACGCCCAGCCGTCACCACCGAAGATCCAGACACTTTTTCGCACCAGATAATCGGCCAGGCTCATAAGCTGTCGCGTTCCCTTGTCTTTCGGATCTCCGTTGGACACTTCAGAAAGTACCTTTTTGAGCTCCGCGACCCGTTGGCGTTGTTCGAAGATGCCCGGTTCATCAGTCTGATCAGCGTTCAGTATCGCCTCGCGCAGTCCGTCCGGTACATTGACATTCTGCTCCTGCAGCAACCGCCGCGCCTGCTCGGTCTGCTTGTCGATAGTCAGGCGGAAGCCAAGGCCGAACTCCGCATTGTCTTCAAACAGGGAATTGGACCATGCCGGTCCCAGACCATGCTCGTTTTTGGTATACGGCGTGGTCGGCAAGTTACCACCGTAGATCGATGAACAACCGGTCGCATTGGCAACGATCATCCGGTCGCCATAGAGTTGTGTAACCAGCTTGACGTAAGGCGTTTCGCCGCATCCCGCACATGCTCCGGAAAACTCGAACAAAGGTTGCAGATATTGCGATCCTTTCACGGTACCTGTTTTCAATTGAGTACGGTCGTACTCCGGTATTTTGAGGAAAAAGTCCCAGTTTTTGCGCTCCTGTTCGAGTAGCGGCCCAATCGGTTCCATGTTGAGTGCCTTTCGCCCGACCTGTTTCTTATTCCTGGCGGGGCACACTTCGACGCACAGTTCACACCCGGTGCAATCATCCGGTGAAACCTGGATACTGATGCGTGTGTTTTCGGGCCATTCACGGCCTTTAGCAGGCATCGATTTGAATTCCAGTGGTGCTTCGTCGAGCAACTTCTCGTCGAATGCTTTGATACGGATTACCGAATGGGGGCAAACCATGGCGCATTTGCCGCATTGGATGCAGACATCGGGATCCAGTTCCGGGATTTCGGTGGCGATATTCCGTTTCTCAAAGCAGGCGGTTCCAACGGGATAAGTTCCGTCAACCGGGAAAGCACTCACCGGTAGATTATCACCATTTCCGGCGATGATCTCACTGATCACATCATTTACAAATTCAGGAGCTTCACC
>SLQC01000358.1 GCA_007131625.1 Balneolales bacterium
GCCCCACCACATTATAAACGTGTAAGGTAACCTGCCCTTCAACCGGTATCTCATACTCAATGGTCGTTGCAGGGTTGAACGGATTTGGGTAGTTCTGATTCAACTCAAAGACATACGCCCGTTCAATGATTGGTTCTGCGGAGACGACATCATCGCAGAATTCTTCATTCGCGTTCAGACCGGTGTATCTCCACGGGAAGTACCGGTCTCCATTACCGGGTATCGATTCCAACCATGCTTCCATTCCGGCGGCCGGACACAGTTGCGTTCCATCGATCATGAAGTGCCGCATATAGGTCGCATCGGCAAACCCGATCGGAATTTCACCCACCAGATCCTCGTTTCCGGACAAGATTAAATTTTCAAGTACTACGATGTCACCACCGAGTCGGCCCATATTGGCAAAATTGTCCGGTAGCTCACCGCTTAACTGGTTATTGGCAAGATTAAGGGAATCCAATTGAAGCAAATCACCCAGTTCACCGGGAATGGGTCCCGAAAAGTTGTTGTCATCCAGCGCCAGGGTACTTAGCCAAACCATATCGCCCAGCCAGGCCGGAATCGCGCCTTCGATACCCAGGCCCGCCAGTCCAATTGTACTCAGATTTCGCCTTGAACTCTCGGAATTCAGCCATTCAGGAAATTCAGTAACGTTCAAGCCGGTCCGGGATATATCGAAAGTACTCAATGGAAGCCCGGCAAAAAACGTTTCGTCAAGATCACCGGTGAGTCCGGGATTATCCCGCATCCGGAAAGTCTCCAGATTTGTCAGCCCGCTTAAGTCCGGCAATGTACCGGTAACGCCGGTATTCTGCAGATCCAGACTACTTATACTGGTCAGGTCCCCGAGCCAGTCGGGAAGCTGGCCAATTTCCATACCGCTGTGGTTCTGAATGATAAAGTGCGTAATCGTGCCGAGATCGGCAAATTCATCCGGAAGCCCCCCTGTAATCAAATGATTCCGGTACATCTGCAACCGTTCAAGATTGTTCAAAAATGACAGTTCACTGGGAATCGGCCCTTCAAAATGTGTATCATATATATACAGACGTTCCAGAGCAAGCATATCACCCAGCCAGTTTGGGATATTGCCTGTAAAATGGGGTCCATGAAAATACAAACGCTCCAGGTTCACCATCTCCAGCAGCATCGGGATATCATCTCCGTCACCCCCAATTGCATTTTCCACAGGTTCTCTGTAACTCTCTCCCACAGAAAAGTCAGTCAGAGTGGTCAGTTCCCTGGGCAACCATTCCGGAATTTCACCGGTTCGGTTGGTATCGTGGATATAAAGTTCTTCCAGGAACTCAGCAACATTGGGCAGCCAGTCCCAGATCGGGCCCGGATCCAGCGGCATCCCCTCCACCTGAATACGCTCGAGATGCTCCAGATGGCCCAGATCAGGAAGATCTCCACCAACCCCGGTTTGACCAATTCTGAGATATACCAGATTTTCAATATCGGCTATCCCTTCCGGGATAGTCCCTGAAAGATCATAATTACCCCGGATATCAATTCGTGCCAATACCGGCCACTCACCGATATGATCAGGAATGCCGGTGCCATAAAAAAAGTTTCTTGCTTGAAGCCAATACTCCAGTCGTGGCAACTCTCTAAATACATCCCATGGAATTTCACCGGTCATGTAATTATCATTGTGATGCCAACGCTCCAGATATTCCAGGTTTGCAAGCTCCTCCGGGATATTTCCAATCATAAGATCGGATTGGATGCGAATACGGGCCAGATATGTCATATTTCCAATCTCTGATGGCAAATGTCCCGGGACCGTCATGTTATTCCGGATAGTTTCCATCCGGGTTACTCGCCATTCCGGATCTTCGTCGGTTCCGACATTTTCCACCCGGTCCACACCAACCCAGAAATCCACGGGAAGTTCCAGCCAGCCCGAATTATTGAGCCAATGATCGCCCTGCATAGTGTGATAAAACGCCACCAATGCCAAAGAATCATCGGGATGTATAGCTTCGCGATCGATTTCATCATCCTGAAGCACACGCCCGTCGGCACCAATGGTCACCGCTCTATGCTGGGTTTGTGCCTCATATCCATCAATGGTTGCACGATTTTCCTGCGCTTTGACATTCCAGGCCATCATTGTCAACACGAACAGCGACAAACACATAATACGGCTGACGCAGTTCCTGGTTAAACTCTTTAAGATATTACCCCTTGGTGATATCTTATTACCTAAAAAATTCACTATTGTTGAATAAATCATAATGTATCCTTTTTGGGTTAATTATGCCTTTGGTTAATTATGCCTTTTTAGTGCCTTTTTAGGATGCCTTTTTGTGAGTTACTTGAAATGGAATCCTACAGGGCAGACAAATGAGTATTTGACTGCCGGTTATCTGACCTGTAACATTTCATTTAAATACGAAAAACATTGTTTAATGTAAAATTAGAATTACTAAACTTATAAGTTACTTATTATTTTGAAGTTTTAATCAGAATTTTTATCACATACCGGCGAATCCTTGAAAATTACTTTGGATATACTCCGTATTAACATACATAAATGAGGATCTTCATGATTATTAACAGGTAAGCATCATTACCAGTGACATCACTGACTGTAGTATGATGATTCCATGGATTGTTCATCAGTCCGGTTGGATAACAAAAAGAAAACACATAATGCTTGTTAACAATGTTTCCGTCGATTTTGAGTCAAATAATCCTTCTGTTTCTACAACAGATAAGTATTCGCCATAATTGAAACATAGACGGCAAGAACTCTTATCGCAATATCTCTGGAAGTTATTTTTGTATCGTTACAGGCTAAAGTGACTATGTGTTTGATTTCTGGTATTTTCAAAAGAGATTGCATAGAGAAATATTACCAAACTGCTTTGTTAAGGCTATTTTAACCCGGATGAACTGATAAACTTGTGAAACGATTCAGTGAACCTGTAACCTCAAATTACGGTATTTGCAGATTCTGCTTATTCATCCGTTATTTTGTGCTCAATACCCAGACAGTTCAATACACTGGAAAGCACATCTCGATCTGCTGGCTTCGGTCGGTGGCAACTATCTTCGAGGCTCCATGAGCAGTCGGGATCGGCAATCAGATGAGACGGACTATTTCCATGACGACAATCTGTACCCATTCCACCGCGATGCGAATACGGGCCTTTACGACATGGAGCGATTTAACGACGAGTACTGGCAGCGATTCCGCAATTTTCTGGATATGACAGTCGAACGCGACATTATCGTGCAGATCGAAATCTGGGACCGCCACGACTTCGGCGCTGATCGGGGACCCTATCCGGCGAAGGGTTGGTCAGAACAACCCTACAACCCCGTGAATAACATTAACTATACGAGCGAGGAGAGTGGCTTTCCGGAAGTCCGCACCACTTCCACTCACTCGTTTTTTCGGACGACACCGGATCTGGAAAACAACACGTTGGTGCTTCAGTATCAGGAAGCCTATGTAGAGAAGTTGCTTTCTATCTCCCTTGAATACGGTCACGTGCTATACTGCATCAGCAACGAGACCCACGAATCGGAACATTGGAGCGGCTATTGGGCCAACCTCATACGGGTTCGAGCGGAAGAGGCCGGAAGAGAGGTTGAAATCACGGAAATGTGGGGTCCTGTAGATTTAATGGATCCAAAGCACCGCAATACCTTTGATCGTCCGGACCTGTACTCTTTCGCGGAAATATCCCAACATAACCATCAGGAGGAGGGACAAATCCATTGGGACAACATGCAGCAAGCGCGTCAGCTGTTGGCCGATCCGCCACGCCCCATGAACAATGTGAAAATTTACGGCGGTGAACGCTTCGGCGGCGGATTGGAGGGAGGAATCGAGAAGTTCTGGCGCAATATCATTGGCGGCAGTGCGTCGGCTCGCTTCCACCGTCCAGGCGCGGTGGAAGGTTACTATGGGGCTGGACTGGGATTGCCGGCACAGACAAATATACGAAGTATGCGGATGTTTACGGAAGAGTTCAATATTTTTGTCGCTGAACCGGATAACAATCTGTTAATGGACCGAGGCGAGAATGAAGCTTATTGCGCCGCAACACCCAGCGAACAGTATGCCGTGTACTTCACGGACGGCGGGGCGGTGCAACTGGACCTGAGGGAGACCGAGGGCGAATTCCGGCTGCGTTGGCTGAATATCCTTGAATCGGTATGGGCAGGCGAATCGGTAGTCAATGGCGGAGAATATATCGATTTAACCGCACCCGGTGAGGGGCAATGGGTAGCCGTTGTTTTGGCATATTACCTGGCATCAAAAGGCTGATGAACCCGGCTGGCCTCGCTTCGACAAAGGCGGCGCAGGTACGGCAGAAGACCCGGGAGTTGCATTCATCTGGGATGTCATGAGAGAACTTGCCTGGCCGGGGGTCTGCGCATGAAGATGAAATGAAATTGCTGTTGTGAACACAACCAAAGTCACAATTGATAGAACTTTGGTTCGGTTTGATCATCGTTTTTCAGTTTCGCCGGTTCTGATACACCTTGTTTGATTAACCCAAACATCCTTTTCCCCATCGGCTTTTTTTCTTTATGTAGCCTATGTAAATTTTATTATTTATACTTACATCCATAACCTGATTTATTCCATTAATATCCGGTATCAAATCAGCAGCTTGCATGAAAGCAACCTCATGCAATTATTGGAGTATTATGACACCATGTCTGATTGTTATTGCAAACTTCCAATTACAGGTATACAAGAATGAATTTAGAAATAATTACTGTAATTACTCTCTTTATTATGGCATCCTGCGCCCCTGCCGATCGGGATGATCGCATCAGCCCATGGAATGAAAACTCCCGCTACTGGCAGTACAAGGGGGAGCCGGTATTGTTACTGGGAGCGACGGATCAGGACAATCTATTCAATCATCCGGATATCTGGCCGTTCGGGTTGGAGTCTCATCTCGATCTCATGGTGAAAAACGGGGGCAACTACGTACGTAATACCATGTCGAGCAGAGACCATGGCAATCTCTGGCCATTCGGAAAAAATGAAGACGGTCTGTACGATCTGAACATCTGGAACGATGAATACTGGCAACGTTTTGAGAATTTTCTGGAACTGACTTACGAACGGGATATCATCGTCCAGATTGAAAAATGGGACCGTTTTGATTACGCCAGGGATCCGTGGAACCTCAATCCCTACAACCCCAAAAACAATATCAACTACACTTCCGAAGAAATCGGACTTCCCGAAGTGATTGAAACCTCTGCCACGCTACTCGAAAATCCCTTTTTCCGGACACCCCCAGATTTTGAAGACAACCCGCTTGTGCTCGAATACCAACGAGCCCATGTCGACAAGTTTTTGTCCGTTTCCCTGGATTATCCTCATGTGCTCTATTGTATTAGCAATGAAACCAGCGAATCACCGTTGTGGAGCGATTATTGGGCACATTTTATTCGGGACAGGGCACGGGAGGAAGGAGTTCCCGTGTACGTCACGGAAATGTGGGATGCTTGGGACCTCACCGATCCGGAACATGAGGCAACATTTGGTAAACCTGAACTCTATACCTACGTGGACGTCTCTCAGAATACTCACCAGAAGGGTCAGACTCACTGGGACAATGCCCAGTGGGTGCGCAACGAACGCCTGGCCGACGGTCGACGACCTGTGAATAATGTGAAAATATATGGCGGCACTAATCATGGCCACAGCTTCGAAGAGGGCACGAATAAACTCTGGCGTAACATTTTTGGGGGCTTTGCCACTTCACGTTTCCATCGCGGCGGATATTCGTTTAATCCCTCCGGGATCGGTCTTTTGCCACTTGCACAAACGCAGATTCGAAGCCTTCGGATGTTTACGGATGA
>SLQC01000195.1 GCA_007131625.1 Balneolales bacterium
AACTGAATTCATCGGCCGCGGATGTACGGTCAGTGTCTCACGGGCTTTTTGCATGTTATCCCAATGCAACTGTCCTCTTTGGTGGCTGTTCTGTGAAATATCGACAAAGGAATACAATTCCGGATGATCAAAAGTATTCCTGTGTTCTTCGTCTGTCAGGTCCCAGGCATCCCACATTTCTGTAACCTCAATCCCTCTGCCTGCCTGTTCTGCTTTTTCCCGGAGGAACCGGGCCCAGTATTCACCCCAAAGCGGTGATTCATTGGTTTCGTTGCTTATGCAGTATAATACATGTTCATAACGAAGACTGATTTCCAGAATTTCGTTTACAATGGCTTCCTGGTACTGTCTCACTAAACCGTTATCTTCAAGATCCGGAACGGAACGAAAAAACGGATTTTCCCTCTCTCCGGGATGGGTTTCAATTTTTACAGGAAGGGAACTTTCTTCCGCGGTATAATTTATGTTATTTACAGGATTGAACGGATTCAGATCCCATGGTTCGCGGGCATAATCAAACCGGTCCCATAATTCAATTTGAACAATAATGTCACGTTCGGCGGTTAGCTTCAGAAAGTTATCGAACCTTTCCCAATATTCGTCATTAAACCGATCCATGTCATACAAACCGGTTTCGGGATCCTGATGATGCCACCACACATTCGGTCCTTCATCTCTTGACGACATGGTATTTCGAACATAAAATGTTACCTGTGAGGAACCGACTCCATTACCATTACCAGCAGCTGATATCAGACGATTTAGATGGGCTTCGAGACCTGCAGGCGGGATATCGGGATGGTTGAACAGATTGTCATGATCACTTCCCCCAATTAGTAATACAGGCTCCCCTTTGTATTGCCAGTACCAGGGATTAGCTGGATAGGGCTGGATACGAATTTCATCAATAAGATTATCATTGTTTTCATCATTGTTGAGTAGATCACAACCCTGCATGCCAAATAAAACGATCATGAAAAGAAATGCCGTCCATACCGAAACCATTCGCTGCCGTTTTGAACGGATTGAAGAGGCGCGTTTTGTTTTTGAATTCATGGATTTTGATTTTGAATATACTATTTCTTCAATATTACAGCAATGGAGCCTGTTTCACCATACGATTCAAGTTCGACCAGATCTCCGCCCAGAATAGTATCCCCGGGTCCCCATTGTGCATCAGCAGTGTTTAACCATCGAACCATGAACTCATACGGATGTTGACTCAGGTCAAGCTTGACATTCCCGCTTTTCGGGAAGTAAATAACATATTTTTCTCCTTCTTCAGCAGCGAGATATGCTTCATTATCCTCTACGTTATGTAATAAATCCATTTGTGGTGAGACTTCCCACATTTTTACCAGCTCTTCAAGCCTGCGGATCGTTGTAATACTGTTCACTGCCTGCCGGCCAAGTCCTAACCCGGCTGTAGGCCGGTGAAACCGACTGGATGCAAACCCGCCAATCACATTACGGTAAAACGTTTGTATGGAATGCTCAGAGTTTATTCCCCGGCGAAGCCAGCGTTCAAACATGTCATTTCCATATATTTTTGTGCTGTTTACCGGTCTGGGATCATCTTTAATATAATCCATAACATATTGGGCATTATCCCAGTTAAGACGGCCCGTATTATGGCTGTTTTGTGAAATGTCGATATACCGGTATCGGTCAGGATGGTCAATTGTACGCTTGTGCATTTCCGATTTCACGTCCCTCTCAGCCCACATTTGGGTAACGTTTATATCATTTCCCTGTGCATTTTCAAGAATAAACTCCGCCCAAAATGTGGCCCATTCTTCCGCACCACTTGTTTCATTGTCAAGACAATAGAGAACATGATCATAATTAAGTGAAATGGACAAGATTTTTTTAACGAATGCTTTTTGGAACCCGAGCAGGATTTCGTTGTTTTCCAATGTTGGAACAGTGAAAAAAAAAGGTTGTACATTATTGTATGACTGTTCGGGATAAATACTGTCCAGATGCGATTGTAAATGATTTATTTGAAAAAGATTGTCTGTAACGGTTCCACCCAATAAAAGAACCGGCTCCCCTTTATACTGCCAGTAACGGGGGTTATTGATATATGGCTGAATCCGGTCCGGATCCCGCGTGTCCTTTTCATTATCGCCCGGTTGTTGAAATGCGCTGTACGACTCCGTGATGAACTCATTTCTCAGTTCAGGATCATCTGCGGGACCATTTGCATTGCCAGCATAAACTGCCAGCGGTAACAAAAGGAGTATAAGTAAGTTACCGATAGTAAAATTCATTGGATTATACTGTTTATGTATTTCGTATTGTTTTTTTTAGCAAACTGTTAAGAACCAAAGTTTATAGTCGTTTAATAAAGATAACTTTACCGGAAAAAATCTGTTTTCACTTCCATATCACGGGTTGTAGTTACTCCGCTTGACACAACTTGTTGTTCCCCTTTTTCCCTCCAAAGGATAAGGTCATTCCCAAGTCGAAGTGCTATTCCGCCCTCGGCATCCAGGAGCTCGGCATGCATCAGGACGTCGTCCAGGCTGCTTTGCTCATCCATGTCATAATTCTTGAGTTCCTTTCTCGATGTGCTTGGTGGTACCGGTCTTTCGACAGGTTCTACGGTTGTCCTATCGACCCGCATTACCGTTACGAAGCGCTGCACAGGTTTCGCCTGAAGCGTTGAGGCAGTCAAATGAAACTGATTCCACATTTCTGAATGTATCTCCACATCGTGATCATGTGAAAAACCGGTATGCTGACGATATTCCAGATTTTGAGAAGACAAAAAGCGGGTGGTCAACCGTGCGTTCCCTGATCTGCTGACCATTATGTTTTCGCGTTGATTCACCTGAATTTCCGTAGGACCGTGAAGCAGCCATTGAAAAGTTGAGGCATTTCCAGATGTTTTTAAATCGTCGATGATGACAAAATAGTCAGGACGAACAAACAGAATGTGCCGGTGGAACCGTTCCAGGCGGCCATCGTAAGCTGCTGTCGCATCACCGGCCGCATACACATACTCGCCATGTTCTTCATAAGCAATAATCTCGCCACGCGAATTTCTTTGACGTACAATCTGACCTTCGCCATCCACCAGGATGCTGTTATGTGCTTTCGTGTGATGCATCCATTCCCGGTGATGCGATCTGGATAGGTGACGTGCCCCGGAACTGATTGCCAGCGGCTCACCATAGGCTTCAATCACAAAGGCATTCTGACTGGCGTGATTATGGCTGATCGATCCATAGGGATTGCTTTGAAAGAGCATTGTTACATTATTGTCCGGTTCGGACATATTGCTGTGCATGGCTACCAGTCCGACATCGTGGAATGCGCGCGACTGCGGCAGATCTGCGGGTGATCGGGATTGCAGGGTGGGATCATGATACAATAACGCTGCGCGTCCAGAGGGGTTTTCAACACCGGAAACTTCTGAATGCCAGCGGAAATACGGGTTTTGATGGAGTGTCGAAATAATGTACATGACTTCTCCGTGTTTCCTGCCGACAGCTTCAATCTGTTCGTCACCGAATGCCCGGGTAGGCCGGTTGGGATAGGCTGCATAGAGACCGTACCAGCCTGTGTTTTGGAAAAAAGGCTTGTCTTTGAGCGGGATGTCGTAACGATCCAGTTCGGCTACTACCCGGAATGCCCAGTTCATGTAATGGGCCCAGTAACTAACGCCTTCGTGCCAGCCGCCTTCGTCACCTCCCCATGCCGGATAGACACTCCAGAGCAATTTCAGCGTATAATCAAGCCACTCCCTTGCTTCCGGAGCTTCATGAGCAAGAACTATGCCGCCTTCGATGACAAAACCCACCATTCGTCCGGGATGGCTTGAATAGGGCCGGCTCTCCATCGGGCGGGACCGATGCACCTCCCGATGGATTTGATCCATTCTTGCCGTTAACACTTCCTTGCATATCTGACGATCCTCTTCACTGAGTGTATCATAAATCCAGTCAAATACAGGAGTGGCATTTTCAGCAATGTTCATACCCAGTTCGGTTGGCCACATCGCACTGGAAGATCCGCCAACATCCCAGGTCATATAATGCATCAGACGGCGCCGGGCCTCTTCGGCAAAGCGTACATCACCGCTATACAGATAAGCCAGGGCACTGGTCACCATACGCTGTGTATAAGGCCGAATAGACTGCCATGCCTGGTAATAAAGGGGTCGCCAGTTCTCTTCGGGCCATGGATCAGGTTCCTGAAAGAGAGGTTCTTCCATAACCAGAATATCTTCAGCCTCATTGATAACCGACTCCGTATCGAGATAATCGTACCGGCCTTCGGTATCAAAACGTATCTCTTCGATGATCTCCGGGGAAAAATGCAGACGTGGCCGTTGTCCGGGTATCCGTTCAATCAATGCATCGGCGGTTACAAGCGGCAATTCCACGGCTGATTCGGGAATGACAAATTGCCTGGTCTTGCTAAAATGATCTCTGGTTCCGTCATTGTAACCGTATCGCCAATACCAGATTCCGGGTTTTACCGTCTCAAACGGCACGTGTACCGTAATATCAATATCCCGGACCGTAACGGTTTGCCCGGGTGGAAACGATCGATCACCGGCATACTGGATGATATAGGTTTCGACATTGTCAACTGGCAACCAAATGAAAGCCGGCGGATTGGTGCCTGTTATGTCCCCGTCGGCGGGTGAATAGCGAACCTCGAAGTCTGACGGCGGACGATCCAGTTCCTGGCCATTAATTGTAAAAGTTGTAATGAGTTGTACAAAAAGCAACATTACCCACCACTTCCACCCGCAATATGCTTTTATTATAACAAATCCACACATCGTGTTATCTATGGAAAGCGTTGTCCTTTGCAACCTGGCCAAAACACAAAAGTGATGGAACCATGGTTTGTGATCATTCGTAATACAACTCATATGCAATCCACTGTTCTGCATTAAAATCGTAGGCAAACCATTTCCTCTCATTCAAATCCCATCTGGCTTTGTGAATGGGGAGTTCCTCATAAGGTTGATATGATTTAAACGTCAGATCATCCCCGGTCAGAATGACGGTTGTGGTATGATAGGCATCGTTACCGCCAAAACTTGTACCCCCTTTACTTTCGTCCACATACCACCAACCGGCATTCCCCCCTCCCCGTTGACCGGGGGTTCGGCGTCCGGCCGCCCAGCCGCCATGTCCCTGGGCGATCATTCCTCCCGGGTCATAGGTGGTATAATATCCGTCATATGCCCAACCGACAATTTCACCGTTTTCATTGTCTTTCAGTACATTTACAGCAAAAAAATCATCGATGTACTCCTGGCTCAGATTATCCGGAAGAGGCCAGCTGTTCGGTTGATAATACACTTTTTCGATATAGGTATCATCCGGTTGCCGGTCCGTCACATTCAAGGGAACCGTGCGGGTGTAGAGATGGTCATGACCTTCTTTGATAAATTTCACATTGTTACGATACAGCACCGGCAGCCAGTATTTAAACACCGCTCTGTTTTTAAGGCTCATGTTGGTCCGCGTCGTTCCGAACAGACCACGATGCCACACCGGAATAATATGAGTGAAGACTTCCCCGGCCGGTGGTTGCCCGTCAGGTTCCAGAAGATTGTTCAGCCATTCATCCTGACGAATGTCGGCTTGCATGGTCTCGTACCAGGGCCATCTTTCAGATATCAGATGTCCTTCCCAGTCCCTAAGACCGGTATCGGGTTCTCCCTCGAAATTCTGGCTGTTGTCCAGACCGATGAGCATCAGATAATCGGAAAAGTGCAATGCCCCATATCCTCCCTTACCGAAACCTTCTCTTACCCGATCCCGATTCATGTTGGGATGGTTCGGGTTGAATTCACTGT
>SLQC01000215.1 GCA_007131625.1 Balneolales bacterium
GCAAGATGTTGATTACGGCTTCAAAGTCAGTAGAAATGCCTCCTATCTCCATGGCAGCTATATCAAATCTCAGGAGGATATAACAATAAGCCTGGAGCCTGATTTATCATGGCGGCACTCCGTGGGCGTTGTCTTTTGATTGAATATTGATTTTGATTGTTGCATTTACTCCAAGAAATACTTACAGCGACATACTTATCCCCAACTCGAAACCGAATAACGGCCGGCTGTGAAATTCGCCCGCGTCGAGGGCCACGGATATATACATCTGAAGTCCCCTTCCATATCCTGCATGTGAGCGACCGGATGCGGTTTGCATATAACCTGATGCCGGATGCGAACGGCCGGATACCGCAAAAGCACCGGTTGATGTTGATGTGCCGGAAGAGTTGCCGGATGCAACCCCGGAAGTCGGAGTATTCCCGGATATACCGGTTGTCCCGGACAGCCCTGACGGCATTACAGCATCCAGCACGATACCCACCGGAAAAGCCAGTTTGAAAAGTAACGAGTAGCGGTCTCTGCGCAGCTCATGAAACGGCACGTAATCTTCACGCAACTGTACCGGATTTTCTTCCGATCCACGGCAGCTCCCCCCGGATGTCTGATCGTCGCAAATCCCGTAGTTTCGGGAGTATGTGGCCAGCAATTCGTAGGACAGGTTTCCATCAAAGTTGCCGGCAAGGCCCACGTGATGTCCAAGAATGATGTTATTCACAATTATACGCTCTCTTGAACCCATCTTTTCCGGATCGATAAGAATCAATGGATTGCCAAGTACCAGCCCGTGATGTACCCAACCATCTCTCCAGAGATTATGCGAATAGTACCGCGCACGGCCAAAAGCATCTCCGGTACCGGCATCCTGTTTTTTGGTGTTGATGTGCTCGTAGGTGATATAGTTAATCAGCCGGTGCGGACGCTCCTCGTCATGCAAATCCAAAAAACCGCCCCACATGCCGTCCCACGGACTGCGAATGTGAATCGATTCGCGATCTTCGATGTAAAACATGCGATAGGCGCCGGCTGACCAGGTCCGACCACGGTATTCTGCACCGAAATCGTAAGCCCCGAGGCCGTTGCCCAGCGGGCTTCTATTTCCAAATACTCCATCATCAGGCTGGCCAAGTACGTCATTCAGCCAGTCATCAAATGTGCCATGAAGTCGCCCCATCTCCGGATGCATGCCGCCCCACATCAGGTTGTGAACGATTCCGCCCATCAGATGAATTTCCTTGACCGGTTGCAGCTTCAGATAGAGATACTTCTGATGGATACGGGCATTACTCACGAAGCGGTTGTCGGTCAGAAACGCCTCGGACCAGCGTACTTTGAATGAAAAATGATTGCCAGTGAGCGGGACCGGCAGAAAGTCATGTGTAGAAAGGCGCAATTTGAACGGCTGCAATGCATTGCGGCTCATCATCAGCGAGCCTGTTGTGAGATATCCGGAATTCAGGCCTATCGTGTCGTAAAACCGCCCCGCACTCAGCTTCCAGCCGTATGCCCGGAAGTGAGTGTACAACTCTGTAAATTTGAGCGCATTGTCGGCATCCGACAACCGGGAGTCCAGCCGAAATCCGGCATCCAGGTCCACCACATCCGATTCACGCAGAAAGGCCGTATGATATCCGCCGAATATCAGCAGGTTGTTCCCGGAGTGCAGCGGGATCCGGCCATCCCGGTTGGCATGAAGCCAGAAAGGCGTTTCCGGGGTACCGAACGTGTGTGAAAACCCTACATGGCCAAACGATTCACTCCCCAGAATATTGATTTGATCCGATTCTTCGCCTGTAGTTGCAGCATCACCACTCTCGCACTGGGTAAAAAATGCGATAACTGTAATAATAAAAAAGGTAGACAATCCTTTAAACGTCAACCTTTCAAATACATGACAAGTTATCATTGTCTGCTCAATGTTACAGGTCACGAGGTTGTAAGGGGTCACTAAGATTCCCCAGGCGGGGTCACGTCTATTCCCCACCCCGTGACAGCTCAAAATGCGAGTTTAAATAGTAACTGTTTCCCATCTTCTTTTATATATTCCGGACCATAGCTGTCCAAAACGTTTTAAGATAATCAAATTCTCTTTGATTATATACAATCATGTTGGACAGACACCATCCGTATTGGGCACAGGCTTTCAGATACTTCAATATCAATATGGCGATCCTGCGGCAGGCAGCGACCCGCACTCAATCCAGCATATCTCGTAGAATTCGAAACATATTTTGCATGTAGTGCTGGGTGGTTCCGGCTACATGGGGAGTGATGATCACATTTTCCAATTCCCAAAAGGGATGCGTTTCGGGCAAAGGTTCTTCTTCGAATACGTCGAGCACAGCCCCTTTGAGACGGTTTTCCCGGAGATGATGGATCAACGCGTGTTCATCAACCACTTCTCCCCTGGATACGTTGATAAGTACTGCACTTTTTTTGAAATGTTTTAGCAGCTTACGGTTCACCAGCCCGCGGGTTGCCGGGCTGAGCGGTACACAAAACACAACGTAGTCAGAGGTCGATACCACCTCGGGTAGCTCACTAATGCTACGCATGGCATCAACAAATGGGTGGGTTTTAACCGTCACATCGCATCCGGTCACCTGCAAATCCAGAGCAGAACATCTTCGGGCGACCTCACGTCCAACGTTACCCACTCCGATGATGGCTGCACGCTGTCCACTGACCTCCGTATGCCAGTGTCGCTTCCAGCTTTTTCGGGATTGCTGATCACGATAGTGATGAAAGTTTTTTGCAAAGGTGAGTATACCGGCAATTACGTGTTCCGATATGGTCACGGCGTTCACCCCGGCCGAATTGGTGATGCGCACACCATCAAGATCGAGCTCGCCCTCGTACTCCCGGAGCTTGTCAGTGCCCGATCCGGTAATGTGCAGATGTTCCGGCTTGCGGATTTTTTTCATAACAGCGGGAAAGAAATCGAGAAAAGAAGTAATGACCAGATGGTAGAACTGTTTCGAACGCACCTCATCCGTCGAAGAGACAAAAAACGGCTCGTAACCGGGCAAATATTCCCGGAATAATGAGACCAGCTCTTCGTTTTGCGTTGCCAGCAGATGCTTTTTTTGAAGAAAGAGGGCCTTTTTACGCAACCGTGACTCCCTTTTTGATCGTAACAACCGACCGTACTGATTTTTTAATGGCTTGCCTGTTGTTGTCCAATACGCTCTGATCGGCGTTCTTGTAATCATTCAGGCAGCGGTTGAGTTTTTCGATCTCGTCCTTCAGGTTCACCATCTCTTTCAGTTCAGACACACTTTTGGCATTCTGGTGAAACGTACGGGAGAGGATTACCATTTCCGAGCCGAGTCGGACGTGCTCCCCGAGTACCATTTCGGCAGGAACGGCTCCCTCCCCTATGCGCGCCACGCCTCCGAAGCCGAACCGGATATCTGCCTCGAGGATTCGATCGGCAACGAAGTCTATAAGTCCGCCGGTCAGTACTTCAAACATGAAATCGAGACCGAGACCGAGGTGGAGGTCATTCAGACCGATATGAATTTCATCGATCTTGTCGCGGTGCTCCAAAATTTGATCCAGCCTGACCAGCGCCTGGGGCGTTTCAAGCAGCAGACAGAGCCTGCATCGGCCGGTAATCCGTTTGATGACGGTATCCACCTCCTCCGCAGTGGTGAACATAGGCAGCATGATAAGGTCCGCCCCGGCTTCGATGACCGAATCCACTTCGCTTGCTGTTCCCTCATAGACCGGATTAATCCGTACCATTAATTCGGTTTCCGGAACGGCTTTATGAATAGCCTGAACGTTCTCAATGGTATGCCTTGCTTTGTGGGAATTCAGGTGCCCCTGCCGCTTATCCTTACCCAAATACTCCATATCCACAAAAATCCGGTGTACACCACAGGAGGTGGCATAACTTGCAAGTTCCGGATTGTTGGTGATGAATTTATAGATCAATGGAGTAACGTCTACTATTATTCAATTTAAAAAGCCATGAAAAGCAACGGACTTTTTTCAGGTTATTTACGATTTATCTGAAGATATCTTTTTTGATGTTCGTTTTCAAGACGTGGGGAGCTGTTGGAGTGCTGCTTCCACTCTTCCCGATAGGCACGCCAGTTTTTGGAATCGTCTCCGTAGATACCTTTACGGGCGAGTACGACCCAAAAGGTGAGCAGCAAGATTTTCATGTCGCCCCAAAAGGTTTGGTTTTCAGCGTATTCGTTATCGTAGATGAGCTGCTCTTCCCAGCTCAGGCTGCGTCGCCCTTTTACCTGCGCCAGGCCCGTGATACCCGGCCTGATCCGGAAGCGTGCCTCAAACCAGTGGGGCACCACTTCGAGCTGCTCCGGTATGATGGGCCGCGGACCAACCAGGCTCATATTTCCTAAGGCCACATTAATGAGCTGGGGCAGTTCATCAAGACTCAGCGCGCGCAGAAGTCGCCCGCTGGAGGTAATACGATCGTCATCGCCGGAGCTTACGACCCGCTCACTTTGCTGGTCGATAGTTCCCGGATCACGGTGGGACATGGACCGGAATTTATAAACAAAAAAAGGACGCTTATAACGTCCAACCCTCTCCTGCCGGAAGAACACCGGTCCGGGCGAGTCGAGCTTGATCCACAGTGCCAGCAACAGCAGCAGCGGCGAAAGGACCAGCAGTGCCAGATAAGAAAATAGTATGTCAAGCAGGCGCTTCAACGCTCTCCCCAGTGGATAAAGGTTGCGGTTTCTTTTGCGATTGGTTTTGCTTTAGCAATCTCTATGCTTACAGCTGACCCCTCGGCAGTTCTGTCTCGGTTAGTTGCTCATCCGGCAGTGGCACTATGAGTCCCAGAGCCTCCAGAATAACACGGTTGACCAGCCGCACGTCGTATTTCTCCTGTGCCATGGACAGGCTGTTGCGGCCCATGACATTGATCAGGTCCGGGTGACGCAGGAAAATCTTCATTCGGGATGCCAGTGCTTCGGCCGACTTGATGGGTACCAGGAAACCATTGACCTTGTCGACGACCGTCTCGCGACACCCGGGTGTGTCGGTAGTGATGACGGGCCGGCCGGTGGCCATGGCTTCCAGCACGGAGCGGGGAGTACCCTCGCGGTACGACGGCAGCACGTAGACGCTGCACTCCTTCAGGTAGGGACGGACGTCCTTGACGCCGCCCACGAACGATACCACGCCGTTGACTTTCCATTGCTCCAGCTCTTCGGCCGGCAGGGCATGCGGCAGCATGGTATCATGCGGACCCACGACGATGAATTGCGCATTCGGGTTGCCCGAGTGCAACGATTCGGCGGCGCGGACAAACTCGCGCACGCCCTTGTCCTGCAGCAGGCGGGCGATCATCAGGAAGGTGACCGGTTCATCGGTCGGCATGGGCGCCGGTGAAGACGGGAACCGCTCCAGGTTGATGCCGGAGCCGTTCGTCCGGAAGATTTTGTGGTCATCGGACGCAGTGACGATATCGAGCTTGCGGAACAGGGCCAGGTCGTCCGGGTTCTGAAAAAAGATGCGGTCGGCGGCGGCCAGTCCGCGCCGATACAATATTGAGGCCACGCGCCGGAGCATGCGCTGTTTTATGGTCTCCCCGGTGAACAGGTAGCCCATGCCGGTGATCATGGCGGCAACCATGGGCACGCCGGTTGCTTTCGCGGCCAGCGACCCGTAAATAACGGGTTTAATGGAGTAGCTGTAAACGATATCCGGTTTCCATTCGGCCATGAACTGCCGGAGTTGCCGGTAGTACTTCCAGTCGGTCCGCGGATCCATTCCGGTGCGGCTGAGCTGGATCAGGTCGTAGGAAATCC
>SLQC01000270.1 GCA_007131625.1 Balneolales bacterium
AAAAAAAAAATAAACAGATGAAACGGAGAAATTTTTTTTTTGATAAATAAGGTCATATGTAATGTCCATGATGGAAATAAACATCTATTGTAACCATAATCATGGATACTGAATTTAATTTACCAAGAATATATAATTTATGAACTCGTAACTTTTTAAAAACTCTGGCCGGATCATGCTCCCATTTTGGTAAAAACCATAGCGGAAAATATACTACAGATCTTTTTTCGTGGTCCCATCCCGGCTCTGGCAGTCCAAGAACATTTTTATGAAAGTTTCAGATGCGTTCCTCCACCCGACATGATACTCCTCGTGGCAATACAGCTTCTGATTCATACAAAAATTTGGGTAAAAACGTTTTTCAAAAAGAAAGGTAATACGGAAAAAAGACAACCGGTATTCAAATACCTACATTCGATCACAATTCAGATATCAGATTTTTAAAGCATGGATTTCACGCAATACAGAAGAGCGGGTCGATCAAATGCTGAACTTCCAATTTCGGGTACCATGTGCCGGATACTCGGATGGGGGAAGTTCAAGATACAATTTTTACTGCCTTTTCTACTGATATCATACTCAAATTCCATTACACAAGCTCCATTCGCTGGTGGTTCCGGAGAAGAAGGAAATCCGTACAAGGTGGAGACTCTGGAACAACTGCAAAAAATTGGAAGTCATACAGACAAACATTTTATTCAAATCAATGATATTGATGCCGATGATACTAAGAGCTGGAATGACGGGAAGGGATTTAAACCGATTGGTGATGGGGATGTCCCGTTTAGTGGAACTTATAATGGCGCTGGATTTAAAATCTCAGGATTGACAATTCAACGGGAAAATGATATCGGCATGTTTGGAATTGTAGGAAATGGGCGGATTAAAAATACTGAGCTTTTCATTGCGTCTATTTCGGGGTCCAATCGGGTTGGTGGATTGGTCGGATCAAATCTGGGTGGGCAGATTAGCGGCTCCCTTGTCACGGGTGATGTTTCAGGGAGCAACTGGATTGGTGGATTGGTTGGAGTCAATAGCAGAGAAGGACAGATTAGCGACTGCCATACCATGGGTAATGTTTCGGGGATCCACTATGTTGGTGGATTGGTCGGTGAAAATTTAGGTGGGCGGATCAGCAACTCTCATACCACAGGCAATGTTTCGGGAAACGAAATGATTGGTGGATTGACAGGATTGAATCTGAATGGGGAGATTAGCAGTTCTCATGCCACGGGCGATATTTCGGGGATCCACTATGTTGGTGGATTGGTCGGTGAAAATGAACAGGGGCAGATTATCAGCTCCCATGCTACAGGCGATATATCTGGGAGTGGCAACGCTATTGGTGGATTGACCGGTCGCAATTCGGGACAGATTAGCGACTCCCATGCATTCAGCATGGCAAGGGGGGGAAACGCAGTTGGCGGCTTGGTCGGACGTAATTTGGGGTCGATTAGCAGTTCCTATGCCATAGGCAATATTTCGGGGAGTGGCAGCGCTGTTGGTGGATTGGTCGGTAACAATTGGGTGGGGCAAATTCACGACTCCCATGCCGTGGGTGACGTTTCGGGGAACGAGGATGTTGGTGGATTGGCAGGATCAAATAATGATGAAATCACCAACTCTTATGCACTCGGCATTGTAATTGGTGAAAATACAGTTGGCGGTTTGGTAGGGGTGAACAGGGAAAATGGAGTAATAGCTGCTGCTTATGCAAGCGGCAAGGTAGCAGGTAATGAAGATGTCGGGGGGCTTGTTGGATTGAATAAAGCTACTATAGAATCCAGCTACTGGGATATTGAAACCAGTGAACAAGAACAGGGAATCGGCCAAGGTCCATCAGGCGGGGTTACCGGTTTATATACAGATCAAATGACCGGAGTATCGGCCTTTGAAAACATGTCTGCTTTTGATTTTAAGGAGACTTGGCTTTTAACCGAAAATTATCCGGCACTCTATTGGGAAGATGTTGAAGCCCTTGATTTACCAACATCAGCAGAGAAAAATGAACTCCCTGTCTTATTGAAACTCCATCAAAACTATCCGAACCCTTTCAACCCGACTACACGGATTCGTTTTTTCGTACCGGAGCAGACTCATGTGAAACTGGTAGTCTATAATGCAATAGGACAACAGTTGGCAACCCTTGTTAATGAGGAAAAAAGTGTCGGAAAATATGAAATAACGTTTAATGCAGCCGACTTGTCCAGCGGTGTGTACCTGTACAGGATTCAATCAGAATCGCATACTGAGAGCAGGCAGATGTTACTGGTTAAATAAGAAAATTTTTCTGCGGACTTGCTTATCATACCGATTATCCGGCCCCATTTAATTCTGGGTGAGCGGATACTCGAATATTCCTGAACGGTGTAACAACTATTCACCACCCACCACTTGCACAACCACCTGCCGATCACGCGGGCGGTTATCGTGATCAAGGAGCACGATTTGCTGCCAGGTACCCAGAATGCATCTCCCGTCACGAATCGGCACCGTGATACCGGGACCCATGAACGTGGCACGAATATGGGAAAACCCGTTATCGTCACCCCAGGTTTGTGAGTGGTGAGAGCGCATCGATTCGGAGGCAAAATCATTCAGTTTTTCCTTAATATCCCTTACCAGGGCTGGTTCAAACTCCATGGTAGATATCGAAGCAGTGGAACCCACCGCGAAAATATGGCAAAAGCCCTCCAGGACACCCGTTTTGTCCACAATTTTGGACACTTTTGATGTAAGATCATGAATATCTGAAAATCCTTTTGTGTTCAGAAAAATATCTTCGGTTTGTATTTGCATGAATTTATTGGTGCTTTTAATTACGAATGATTAATTTGACAATTACAACCTTGAAAACATTGATATCAACTTCCGCAGTTGAGAATAAATGTACGTTAGAAGTTACACCGGAATAACCGACTTGCCAACACTCTGAACTTAATTTTACCACATTGAATGATACAGGTAAGCATTATTGAATGATACAGGTAAGCATGATTGTTTGGTTCATTTGAATTTTCCTCAATCTGCATAAGACATTTTGAATAGCGCTGCAAGCTGAATGATCAATCACAGCTCAAAATCATGACCCGTAATATCTCAAGACGCAGTTTCCTCAAGAAAACCGGAACGGCTCTGGCGGTGACATCGGTCGGATTTCCATCTATCGTGATCCCCCGGTCTAAAGAGAAGCTGGGGGTGGCACTTGTGGGACTTGGTAATTACAGCACCGGCCGACTGGCACCCGGACTTCAACGCACCGAACATTGTGAATTGCGTGGTATAGTGACCGGATCCCCGTCCAAAATCCCGGAGTGGCAGGAAAGGTATAGCATCTCCGACCGGAATGTATACAATTATGAGATCATGCACGAAGTCGCCGATAACGATGACATCGATGTGATCTATGTTGTAGTACCCAACGGTCTACATGCCAAATATGCCATAATAGGCGCCGAGGCAGGTAAACATATCTGGTGTGAAAAGGCGATGGATATCACTGTAGAGCGGTGCCTGGCTTTGATTCGAGCCTGCGAACAGAACCGGGTCCAGCTCACGATTGGATACCGCATGCAGCATGAACCCAATACACAGACGATCATCCGGTACGGCAGGGAAAAACCGTATGGAGACATCACAGAATTACGTACAGGTGCCGGTTTTACCGGAAATTTCTCGCAGGGTAACTGGAGGCTCGATCCTGAACTGGGTGGTGGCGCACTCTATGACATGGGTGTCTATCCCATCAACGCCGCAAGGTATGCTACCGGCCTGGAACCAATCGCTGTACGAGGTGAGCAAAGCATCGAACGCATCAATATGTTTGATAATGTGGACGAAACTACTATATTTGAAATGGAGTTTCCAGGCGGTATCATTGCGAAATGTGAAACCAGCTTCGGAAAATCCACAAATTATCTTGATATCGATTGCACCGAAGGGTGGTACAACCTCCGCCCGTTTCAGTCATATTCAGGCGTACAGGGCGAAACAAGCAGTGGTACGAAGCTGCCGCCCGACCCTGAACACCAGCAAGCACGGCAAATGGATAACGATGCCATCGCCATCAAGGAAAACAAGAATCCCATTGTACCCGGTGAAGATGGACTTGCGGATGTCCGCATAGTGGAAGCCATCATGGAGTCTTCAGAAAAAGAAGGCACCACTATCAAACTTTAAACGCTGGATTCGTTAAATAAACCATCCAACTGAGGAAATACAATTTCGAAAGAAGCACCGTTTCTGTTACCCACGATCAGTGATCTGACATCCTCCAATAAATCTGGCTAATCAATCATAGAGAATTTGGGTAATTAAGTTACTTTTAATTATTCCAATTTGTCATGGATAGTTATTCAATGATTGTGAAATTGCATGAATATTAAATACACCAAATCAACCTATTTTATAAAATAATGAAAGTAACAATCGAAAAATCTCGCGATTTCATTGTGGTATGGGCTAATGGTTCCATTGACCTGTATCTGAAATCAACCGGAAACTTTGACGCTGCGTACAACGACCTCAAAGACGAGGATCTACGGATTTTAAAAGGCTTGTGGAATCATCTCCAGGTAAAAAAAAGAGATCTGAAGTTTTCTGAAGTGGAGAAAGGTATTGAAGAGGTAATCCAGGCCCTTGATAAAATTTTTGAAGATAGAAAGTTTTAATATTTGGAAAAGTTCATTAGCAGATATTCCCACACCCGGGTCACTAAAATTCCCCACCCCTTTAGCGTTGTTGACAGAGGTTTTTTGTACAAGCACAAAATGGCGACCATCCAGTCTGTAAAACCTCTTCCTTGCAATGGAATTGCAAACACGGTAAACATCACAAAATAGCTTTTGGGGGTGGTAGCGATATCCGGTTGAGCGAAAGCCAATAAAAGAGACTGATCAACGGAATGATTAAATAATTTTCTGTTTTTAATGTAAAATACCGGGCTTTCTTCTATTTTCACCTGGAAATCCTGTAAGATCATCTCCCAAGTCTCTGCGAGCTTCAGATGCAATTCTTTCAAGGTTCTCTACGATTTCGGGATAAAATTCAAATAGATTATAGCGTTCCCCGGGATCACGGCGCAGATCATAGAGACCGGTTTCGAACATATGATTATTATCTACCTGACCTGGCATTCCGTCTTTACCTGGTTCAAAGCCCTCATAGGTTCTGCCGGGGTGGGAAAAAACCAGCTTCCAGTCCCCGCTTCTGACCGCCTGTAAACTATTACTTCGGTAATAGTAATAGAACGTATTGCGTGGGTTTTCTTCAAAATCACCTTGTAGCAACGATTTAATATTTACACCGTCAATTTTTTTCTCTGGAAGGGGAGCTTGTGCTATAGATGCTATCGTTGGTAGAATATCTATAGCTGAGGTAATATTATTGCAAACAGTTCCAGGGGGAATTACTCCCTTCCATTTCATCAGGGCAGGAACACGCTGCCCACCTTCAAAAGTCCCTCCCTTACCTTCGCGTAATCCACCTGCACTGCCTGCATGATTTCCATAATTTAACCATGGGCCGTTATCCGAAGTAAAGATGACTAGTGTATTACCAGCAAGTTCCAATTCATCTAATATGCTGTTAATTCTGCCTACACTCCAATCTATTTCCATCATAACATCACCATACAGACCTTGCCTGGATTTTCCTTTAAATTTCCCGGAAACAAACAAGGGAACATGCGGTTGAGGATGCGGCAGGTATACAAAAAAGGGTTGTTCCCGG
>SLQC01000217.1 GCA_007131625.1 Balneolales bacterium
AGGCAAGGCGATAATGCAGGGACAATCGTAACTGTGCAGTTCCTTGACTTTGGCTTCAAGTCGGGGGTAGGTTGTGACAGTGGTCTTGGCAATAAGTACTGTTTCCTGGTCACTTTGTACCGCACCGTCCCAATGAAACAGTGAAGACATTCCTTCAATGATGTTGGTGCAAGCGACCAACCGTTCTCGAATGACAGCTTCGCTGATCTTTTCTGCTTCCTTCCGGTTCGCGGTGGTGATGTACACAAAATAGTATTTCAT
This sequence comes from Balneolales bacterium, assembly GCA_007131625.1. Classification (GTDB taxonomy): domain Bacteria; phylum Bacteroidota; class Rhodothermia; order Balneolales; family Natronogracilivirgulaceae; genus SLQC01. The sequence continues at coordinate 262 of SLQC01000217.1, forward strand.
CTGTTTATAATGTTTGATTTCTTACGTCAGATGGAGCATCCATGTTTTAATCATACACCTGTGTATCAAAGATTTTGCCATGGATGTTTCATCTGCATATTTCATTCGATTTTAAATGGGCAGTTTGAACACCCATGGTAAATTACTCATATGCCTTTATGCTGAAATTTACCATGAATGTTCCTTAGTCTGTTTTTATGTACCTGGTATGCAACTTTTTTAAAAAAATAATCAATCATGAAGTAAGGGAAAAACGCCACGTTCAGAGATACGTCCCGATGCGGTCAGGAATTGAAAAAAACGGTTAAAATCATTATATTACCAAGCTAATATAGTAAAGGCCAGGCATGGCTTTTGCTGAATCTAATGTGACAAATGGAACAAGGTCAGGGCAAATGAAGTATAGATGCGAGAGTGGTGAAATTGGTAGACACGCTAGATTTAGGATCTAGTGCCGAAAGGCTTGGGGGTTCGAGTCCCCCCTCTCGTACGGAATCTATTGCAATGACAGCAAGTTTAGCGGCATATACCCCCCGGGTCGACACGACTGATCCGGCTTTGAATCTATCCACCTTAAAAAAACGGCTAAGTGAATATTTCTGTCGAAGATAAAAGCAAAGTTGATAAAATTCTCTCCATTTCGGCGTCACGGGATGAGCTGAATCCGAGGTTTGAAAAAGCATATCGTACTTATCGGAAAAAAATAAATATGCCGGGTTTTCGTCCCGGACAGATACCCGTTTCCATCGTAAAAAAACGATTTGGAAAGGAAATTGAGCTCGAAGAGATCAATTATTACATCCAGGAGGTATTCCGGGAGAAAGTAATACCGAAATATGATCCGGTCGGAGAACCCCGTTTTGAAGATTTGAAATGGGAAAATGGTGAACTTGAGGCCAGGATTGTCATTGGTGTAAAACCGGAGTTTTCATTGAAAGAGATCTCTTCGTTCAAAGTTGACAAGATGGTCCACGATGTCACCGACGAAGAGGTGGAGGAAGAAGTGAAGCTGTCTGTCGAGCGTGCCGGCAGTTGGGATGAGTCAGACGGTCCGGTTGAGGAAAACAGCCGGGTAGTGATTGACGCCGTACCGCTTGACAAAGACGGTAATTCGCTGGATGAAAAAAAGGACTCCGACAAAGAGATGGATCTTGCGGACGATCAGTACAAGGAGTTTCGCGATGTGCTTAAAGGTGCGAAAGCCGGAACTGATACAGAAATAACACTTGGAGAAGGAGATGATTCCGAAACCTTCCGGCTTTTAGTCAAGAAAGTGATGACCCGGAAAGTGCCTGAATTAAACGAGGACTTTGTCCGCAATGCGACTAACGGGGAAGTTTCCACACTGGAAGATTATCGCAGTCACATTAAAAGCCAGATTCAGAATTATATTGACCAGGTGTCAGGCGACATGGTGAAACAGGAGGTAATGGATTTACTGATTGAAGCCCATCCGGACATTGATATCCCGGAATCGGTGCTCCGGAAGTTCCAGGATGCGCATCTCGAGCGAATGAAACAGCAGCAACAGGGTCAGCCTCTGCCGGAGGATTTCAACGAAGAGGAGTATCGTGAACTGATCAAAGAGGATGCCGAAAAAGAAGCCCGTTGGGCATTTATCATTGATGTGCTGGAGAAAAAGTACGATGACATCGAAATTGCACCTGAGGATGTAGACGCCAAGTTAGCGGTGGAAGCAGCCCGGTACGGACTCCCGATCGAGATGGTGAAAAACTTTTATGCACAGTCGGGTGATCAGCTGGAAAACCTTCGCCGAAATATTCGTTCAGATAAACTTTTCGATCGTATATTAGACCAGGTCAAACTGAACGAACTCGACAAAGAGGCGTATCAGGAAAAAAAGAAAATGGAACGTAACGATAAGAGCGATAAATGAATCACTTGAAACAACCCTTGTTCGATCATGACAGCATCACCGGAATGGTGCCGCAAAACAACCTGGTTCCCATGGTTATCGAGACTACGAACCGCGGGGAGCGGGCATATGATATTTACTCCCGGCTGCTCAAGGACCGGATTATCATTCTTGGAACACCAATTAATGACGCCGTAGCCAGTAATATCGTAGCACAGATGCTGTTTCTGGAATCCGATGATCCGGCTAAGGACATCAACCTCTACATCAACAGCCCCGGCGGTGTGGTTTCATCCGGCCTTGCCATATATGATACGATGCAACACGTTCGTTGTAATGTATCCACAATTTGTATGGGCATGGCGGCATCGATGGGTGCTATTTTGCTGACGGCCGGAACCAAGGGAAAACGCACTGTTCTGCCCAATTCCCGGGTGATGCTCCATCAGCCTCTTGGGGGAACCCAGGGGCAGGCTAGTGATATCGAGATCGAAGCCAGGGAAATCATCCGCATCAAACGGAATCTGAGTCAGATCATCGCAGATCATACAGGGAAAGAAGTGGAAGATATCATCAGAGATTCCGACAGAAACAAATGGATGGACGCTAAAGAGACTCTTGACTACGGGCTTGTTGACAAAATACTGGAACGTTCCACTGTGGTTAAGTAATAACACCTTAATAAATTTTTTGAGTCCTTACGATATGAGTGATCAGGAAAATAAAATTCGTTGTTCTTTTTGCGGCAGATCCAGCCACGAGGTAAGCAGTATGGTGGCCGGCCCCAATGTCTATATATGCGATCAGTGCATCACCGATGCATCCGGTATTGTCCAGAGTGATTTGACAGAAGAAAAAACCAAACAGCAGGACTTTAAGAACAATCTCAAACCTGTTGAAATCAAGGCATATCTTGATGAGTATGTCATCGAACAGGAAGATGCGAAAAAGACCTTGTCGGTTGCCGTTTACAACCATTATAAACGGATTTCAAGTCCGGAATTTCTAAAGGATGACGATGACGCGGAGATAGAAAAAAGTAATATTGTGCTGCTTGGCCCAACCGGCTCAGGAAAAACGCTCCTTGCAAGAACACTTGCCGGTATCATTGATGTGCCATTTTGCATCGCCGATGCAACCGCACTAACCGAGGCAGGATATGTCGGTGAAGATGTGGAGAGTATTTTGTCAAGTCTGCTCCAGGCAGCCGATTACGATTTGGAGCGTGCCGAACGGGGAATTGTCTACATTGACGAAGTGGACAAGGTTGCACGAAAAAGTGATAATCCGTCCATTACGCGGGATGTGTCCGGTGAAGGGGTGCAGCAGGCTTTGCTGAAAATCCTGGAAGGAACCAGTGCCAATGTTCCACCAAAAGGAGGAAGAAAACATCCCGAACAGAGTTTCATCACGATTAACACCAAAAATATCCTCTTCATTTGCGGTGGCGCTTTTGAAGGTCTGAACGAGATCATATCCCGCCGGCTCTCATCGAGCAGCATGGGTTTCACGGTAGATTATCAGGATAAGTTCGACAAGGACGACCCTAAAATTTTCACTTATGTGGAGCCGGAAGATCTGCAGAAATATGGCCTGATTCCCGAACTTATCGGACGACTTCCCATAATATCCGGCCTCGAGGAGCTGTCGGATGAAGCGATGATCGATATTTTGATCAAGCCCAAAAACGCAATTATCAAACAGTATAAGAAGCTTTTCCGTATGGAAGGGGTGGAGCTGGAGTTTGAGGAAGAAGCTCTCAAAGAGGTAGTCCGCCTGGCAATGAACCGAAAGACCGGTGCGCGCGGACTTCGGTCTATCATGGAGCGGTCGATGCTCGAAATAATGTTCACTCTGCCGACTATGAAAAATATTGAGCGGTGCATAATAACCAAAGACACCATCGTCTCGTTTGCTCCCCCAATCTATAAAAAACGCAAGGCTTCAGCCTGATCCAGGATCGCTGTTTCCAGTTCCGGCAGTCAGGATCGGTTGGGTATGTTACCGGGTATGCTGTTTTGCATTACACCCGGAAAAATAGACGTTACAGGTGGTTCGTTATTATTTTGTCAATTGTTGAACCGGAAGCCTTACAACGTATCTATAATTAATGCCCGACATTCATGCTATTCAAAAGTACATCGAACCGGATTAAAGGGACCCTCGTCTTCTTCCTTGTGATCACAGCTATCGCCTCGTTTATCTACACTCAGTATCTGATAGAGAAGATTCGTGAAAAAGAGCGGTCCAGTATTGAATTGTGGGCGCGAGCTATGGAGTACAATAGCAAGTCGCATTACCAGGAAACCCGGCAGGAGCTGGATACGGTCATGCAGGAGATTACCACACAAGGCGGGATCGGAGAAATGGTGAAATCCCGATGGCTACAGGCTCTGCAACAGGCGAAATCGGATTTGTCCAATGCTTCACTTGATTTTGTCGCATCAGAGCTGATTATCAAAAACCGGTTTGATATACCCTCTGTCATTGTCAACGAAGAGCGGGAAATACTTCACTATCGGAATACCGGCAATCGCCCGATGAACGATGGTATTATCACCGAGTTTGCTTCACTGAACACCCCAATCCGCATTGAGTTGGGTGCGGGAGATATGATTCAGCAACAGTATGTGTACTATGGTGACAGTGGGATCATCAGGACACTCAGGTATTTTCCGTATATCCAGTTTGGATTTTTGGCGCTCTTTCTGGGGATGGGATATCTGAGTTTAAGCAGCATCAAACGGACCGAACAGTCCAATCTGTGGGTAGGAATGGCACGAGAAGCAGCTCATCAGCTGGGAACTCCGCTCTCCAGTCTTTACGGCTGGATGGCTTTGCTTAAAGAGCAAAATGACAATCAGGAAACACTGTATATTGCCAACGAAATTTCCAATGATTTGCAACGGATGCAGGTAGTAGCCGAACGGTTTAATAAAATCGGGTCCATCCCTGAGCTAAAACCCCGGAAGGTGGGCCCCATTATCCGTCATGTCATGGATTACCTGGAACGTAGAATTCCTCAGATCGGGAAACAGGTAAAGCTGAGTGTGAATATTGAGTCAGAGAAACGCATCCCGATCAATAAAGAGCTCTTTGCATGGGCTATTGAAAACCTGCTTAAGAATTCGTTGGATGCGATTGACCCGAAAAATGGCGATGGCAGGGTACATATCCATACCTATGAGCAGAATAATCACTATGTGATCGATATCAGCGATACCGGTAAGGGAATCGAGAAAAAATTTCGCAGTGAGATCTTTAATCCAGGATATAGTACCAAAAATCGGGGATGGGGTCTTGGTTTAAGTCTGTCGCGACGAATTGTGGAGGATTATCACAAAGGGCGGATTTTTGTGCATAAATCGAATCCCGGAAAAGGAACAACTTTCCGGTTGATGTTCCCAGTGTCGGCTGAAGAAATTTCCGGCACCGAAAATGAGGAAAGGGGGATTCCGCAGGAAGCGTAACCGGCGGAATGAGGGGACCGGGATGTGACAGCAGAAGGGTGTTTATTACGGAAAGATGGTAAATCAGGCTCAGGTTGTTATGCATTAAAACCGCGCTTGGTGGCGTAATCCGA
>SLQC01000349.1 GCA_007131625.1 Balneolales bacterium
AGCATGACTTTTTTTCCAAGTTTTTCATGATTGGGTGTATTAATATCAATATCTTAGCTAAAGCTAAACCACTATATCCCGAATTGTTCGGATGAGTGTGTTATTAAGTCTAAAAAAACAGATCGCCCTTATATAGCTATTGAATGCGATGGCGCATCCTACCATGGTAGCCTGGAGGACTATTTATGGGACAATTATCGACAAAATATGCTGGAGGAGCATGGGTTTGTTTTTCACAGAATATGGTCCCGTGACTGGTGGGAGAATTCAGAGCGTGAGCTTCAGAAATTAAATCGATTTATACATGAACAGGATTCCAATGATAATGGAAGATTACTGTTTAATTCTCCATCATCTGAGCATATAGAGCTGGAAAAGGAATACTTTGGAGCCACTTCTCAGATGAAACCTGTTTCAGTGAATGTCACAAAAGAAAGGCGGTTAAAGAAAAAGCAACCTCAACTTGAAATTGAAGAATTTAAGAATGATGATCAACCAACACTATTTGAGCCTGTAAAAACTTCTCATAAAGTGCCAGTCGTAGGTATAGGATCCCAGGTTAAAGTTCAATTATTAGATGATAAAAAAGTGGTGGCCATTTAACTGGTAAAAGGACCGTCAAAAATAATTGAACGAGATGGTGTTCCAATCATAAATGAGAAATCACCCATGGGAATGGCTGTCATTGGAAAAAAGGTCGGTGAGACTTTTGAAATTGGAAATCTTGAGAAGTATTGCAAGGTTATTGATTTTGCCTAAAAAATTATCACATACTCAATCACAAGTATCGTATTGGAATAACAATTTTCATTGTGGCACAAAAGCCCTCGGCATCGGCGGAAATGCATCCCAGGTATTATCGAACAAGAGTCGCCTTTCTTTCTTTTTATTGCGTCCTCCACTGTTTGAAGAAAAAAGGTACGCCTGCTGCTTCGCACTGATCTTTGATGTCAATGACCCATTCCGGCTTCATCGGTCGGGGATGGTATCCACTTTCGCCGCCAACGATGACCCAGTCGATCCCAGTCAGATTCATAGCGGACAGCGGACCTATGAGCGGCTCACAGGAGAGGGTTGGATCATTCATGGAATTGAAAAACACCACCCGGGATTTTTTCCAGGAATACGGTTCGTTCAGCGATTCCGGGTGAAAGGCTACGTTAAACCCGTTCCGGTATTTCTCAACACCCATGGCATTGAGGCGGAGGGCCATCACTTCCGCATAACAAAATTTGCACCCCTGGGACACCTTGCTGCATCCGGTGACCGGATTCCAGGTACGTTCGGTCCATTCGATCGATTATTGTGCCATGATGACCATTCCGGTTCGGTGTGTACGAAAGTCGATTTTTTAATCTTTTTGTAAACGTCGTATCCGGGGTGTAGGTAACCCGTTATCTTTCGCTTTTGCCCCCTCAAGCAACATTTAACTAACGGTCAATGTGATGAATTTGTGGGAAATATCCCAATTTTTATGCTATTTCATACTCATGAAAACCATTACCCAAATGCCGGATTGGCCGACTATGTAAACTGTATTCCTGTTTATTGATGCAAATGCGCTACTTCACAAATGCTCTGTGCAACGCAACCATTCTGATAAATAGTTTCTTTTGTTCGTCTACTAATATGATGTTAGATCACATTAAACCTTGTCCTCTTGCTCTTTTGTACTATTTCATGTACCATGTAAAGGTCATACTTCAAATATAGATCCTTGACCTCATGCAACGCATTCATTTCGACAAAGACATTCAACCGCTTTCGGCTTTCCGGGCAAACGCGGCTTCCATAATAAGTAAAATCAAACAAGATCGCCGGCCTGTTGTCATTACCCAACACGGTAAGGGGTCGGCCGTACTACTCGATGTTTCTGATTATGAAGAAATGATCGATACCATTGAATTACTTCAGGAAGTCAACCAGGCCCGCCAGGAATTGGATCAGGGTAAAGGTGTGCCACATGATAAAGCTATGAAATCAATAAGAGAACGACTGAATCAGCTTAAATGAAAATAATCTGGTCCCCCACTTCTCTGCGAAAAATTGATACTATCATTGATTTCATTGCGCGCGACAATGTGAATGCCGCCCTGGCCTTATTAGATAAATTTGAAGAAAAAGCTCGCAGCCTGGATAACCATCCACTTAAAGGAAGAATGATTCCGGTGTTAAAAGATGAAATGAAACGCGAAATGGTGATCACAAAAAATTATCTGCTTGTATATGAAATCCATGGAAACACTATTGAAATACTGACCGTCAGACATGTCAAACAGGATTCAGATGAATCTGAAGTTAATGATGACCAGTAATAATGTGGCTCTGACAACCGCTTTAGTGGTAGGGTAAGCAAACAATTCCTTCCGATAGTTCGATACTATCTCTCCATGAAACTTCATTGGCCAGAATTTCATTTTCGGCAACAGTTTTTTCATATAGGTGACTTTCTTTTCATCCCATGACTGAGGTTGCATAAACCTCTCCAATTCTTCTATGACAGATACCCGCATGAAAAGGATGATCGGGTTGATTTTAATCCTGATAAGGGTAGGTATAAGCCCGTCATCGGTAATAGCTAACTGTAAGAAAGATAGTGACGTGCACGCTCCCGATCCGGAATAAGCAACCCTCTTGATGCAAGAAGCCTGATTATAATACCATCCTGGTTACCGATATCGGGTATCCACTCCTCATCGATTGAACCTTGCCCGTATACTTCCCTGATATTATAAACCTTAACATCTTCTTCGTAATTCAGGGGTTGCTGCAGTATCATCAAAGCCCGGCCGATTTGCGGAGCTATATTTTCATCAATGAAAAACTTCATGCCGCAAGCCGTTTCATAAATAGCCGGGAGTCTTCAATATTTTTATCTGTAAGTTCATATAATGCGGCAATAAACCCCCGGCTTTTCACCGGCTTTGATCATGTTAATAATGGTATAGACGGTAATGTTGGTTCCCAAAATTACCGGTTGTCCAAATTGATGATGTGGGTCGACAATGATATCATGCTCTTTACCCAAAGGCCAGAACCGTTCCGCAAGATTCGTTTTTTCCTGAAAATTGATTTTTTTACAATAGGGAGCCACAAGACGGGTAAACGAAAACTGTTGAGCATTCTCCAGTTCCATTAAAGAGGTGTCGTATTCACAGAAAATACGCTTGCCGTCACTCATCAGATCCATATGTGCATACGGATATTCCGTTTCAAATAAATCCGAAAGTCGCTCATGCACCCGTTTAATCTTTGAAAAAGGTACGCCAATTTCCAAAACTTTTTAATCCACCGGCGTACTTTCTCTTTCGGCAAATTTTAAATTATGGCCGCATCCGGTATCGTATAAATCCCTTTTCCGATCGCCGGTTTTGCAAGGCGAAGTAGCCGAACGAATTTGGGAGTTGATTCGCGAGCAATGCAAAGCTATGGATATCGAAATTATACGTGGACATGTTTCCAAAGATCATATCCATCTTCTGGTTTCGGTACCGCCTCAACACTCGGTAAGCAAGGTGGTATCGAAGTCGAGGGAAACCGAAGACAACGAGAAGGGCGAAGGCAGTCTTAGCCTGTTCATAGTACCGATTGAACGGTGGGAAATCAGCTCCGTGAAAGCCACTTAGTAGGAAAGGGACAGGCCTGTTTATGGAGCTGTGTTTTGGAAACAAACCATTGACCGGAACAATGAACTCATTGTCAACGAAAGAAATACAGATAGCGGCAAGAGCAAGGACTCACAAGGATGAGCCGCTGATAACCCTGCATCCGTTCATTGACGCCGAGCTATTGAACCACTGCTTCACCGAGCTCAACAAACGTGGAGCCCCGGGAGTAGATGATCAGAGCTGGCATGATTACAATGAAAACAGGAGTGAACACATAGTCAAACTGCTGACGGCTTTTAAAGATGGAAGCTATCGTGCCCCAGCCATACGCCGGGTATATATCCCGTAAGGCAAAGGCAAGAAGCGCCCCCTTGGTTTGCCAACAGTGGAAGACAAGCTCCTGCAAACGGCGGTGACCAAAATTCTCACCCCGATTTACGAACAGGAGTTTCATGACTGTTCGTATGGGTTCAGGCAAGGCAAATCTCAACACCAGGCGCTGGAAAAACTGTCTAAAGAGGTCAGCTTTTTCGGCATCACATATGTAATTGATGCCGACATGTCTGACTACTTTGGCAGCATTAACCACCAACGACTGCGTGAGTTCCTTGATCGACGGATAAAAGATGGTGTGATACGCAAGATGATAGATAAATGGCTGAAGGCCGGAGTACTGGAAGAGGGAAGAATTACCTACCCGGATAAAGGTGCTCCGCAAGGTGGGAGTAATATCACCGATACTCAGTAATATTTATCTGCATCATGTATTGGATGAGTGGTTTATCGAGCAAATCCAACCTTTGCTGAAAGATCGCAGCACATTGATTCGATTCGCCGATGATTTCCTGTTGGGATTTACCAACGAAGAAGACGCCCGGCGGGTGATGAACGTGCTGTCCAAACGTCTCTCAAAGTACAGCCTATCATTGCATCCAGATAAGACGAAGCTTGTTTGCTTGAACGCGAGATCTGGAATAATAAGGTAGATACCTTTGACTTTCTTGGCTTCACTCACTACATGGGTAAAAGTCAGAAAGGAAGCCAGTCAATTGTTATTCAAATGGCTTAACAGAAGAGGTGGTAAAGCAAAATGGGACTAGAAAAAGTACTATATGCTGACAAATAAATGGAAACCGCTGGAACGACCCAAAATCTATCACAGCAATGTCTTAGCGAAACCATAAACAGAGGAACCGGATGCGGAAAATCCGCTCGTCCGGATCTGTGGGGGAGGGGGAAGGTAACGACCCTCTCTACCTGGACATCACAAAGCTATCGACTTTAGTCGATAGTAGTTTACTTATAAAGCGCCGCAGCAGAATACGAAAAGTCCAGGTATTGCCTTCAAATCTGCCTGAATCCCCCATGTATTCATCCAATGCTTTTTACATCTGATGTCCGATGACTGATGTGGTTCTGTACCCAGTTCAACTTGAGTTTCCTCAAAAAACCTGTACTGGTCTCTCTCTGAATACACGTAAAAAAACGTTAGTAATCTATTTGGTTTTGATTTTCAGCCTACCTCCGCTTGATGAAACTTTCACCTGATTTTTTACCGGCTTGGGTACATACACCTTTTTCGCAATAGATGCCTGGGCTCTTGTAATTACACTGCTTTTGGCCTTCATGACGGTGTTTTTCAATTTGCTGCTCAACGGTTGACGATTGAGGTTTCCTGGAAAAATATTCATCTTCCTTACCCGGCTTACCTGGCTTTTCAATTTCAATCACAGATTTTCCGCCCGTTTAGTAGTGTGTCGTTCCGGTAATCATGACTTTTTTGCAGTTTTCATAATATCTTTGATATTTACAAATCAGTGCTTATACTTACAGATCACCATTCTTATAGTAAATTAAAACACAATAGATTTTCCTCCGCTTATTCTTCATATAAAGCCAAATACCGAAATAGAACAACGGCTCCTGTCATTGAAACTCTTTCTGGCTAAATAATATAAAGTAAAAAGTATTGGTGTCTTTGCCTTTTTGATTCAACATACTCCGGCAAATCAACTCACAAGTGAAGGCTTTGAGCACCCTTTCGACTTAGCCCTTGATCCCGATAATCGTTGGGTGAAACTGGCGGGGTTGATCGACTGGGA
>SLQC01000310.1 GCA_007131625.1 Balneolales bacterium
AGGAATTACGGATCATGGGATCGAAGCACCGTGGCATTACAAATCACAAATGGCGATAAGCCGGTAGGGGAACTGCCGGTAAACCACCCAGTTGTCCGGGACAATTTTTGCCAGTTCCGGCCGGGTATAACTTTTGCGGATTGAAATGAGACCGTCACTCCGGATAAATGAGTTCGGGAAAAAAGAGAATGTGGCAACCGAGAACAGACCATACCCCACTCGTGATCGTTCGATATCACTGCAGATCACTTTGCGGGTGGAGAGTTGGGAGAGGTCGTCAAGAAAAGGTTTGATTTCGGTATCCGCAAGATGATGCAGCACATGGTTGCAGACGACAAAATCGAACTGTTCGCCAGCGCGTCGGAGGTCCTGAGTGTCGGCCAGACGAAAGCGGAGGTTATCCGGTTTCCCGATTTTCTTCCGGACAGCGGCATGGGCGAAAGGTAGTGCCCTTGGATCGTGATCGATGCCGGTGACATCAAGCAGGAACCCCTCTTTATATGCCTGACGCCAGAGGAATATCGTAATGTCGCCCCCGCCGGATCCGACATCCAGCAACCGGAAGGTACGTCCGCGGGCAAGTTCGGGACGGATAAATCTGCGATAAACACCATGCCATCGGGAGATGAGCCGATTGACGACCGGGAAATAGTGGTACGTGTTGCGCAGAGTATCCGGATCGCAATCGGGACGATCCATCGATTCAATTAAATCAGGATTTCGTTTCGCCAGAAATCGGATCATAGGGCCGGGGCTAGTGATTCGTTCGGCATGGTACGACGATTTTAGGTCATTCCGGGAAAATTTATCTGTTACTTCAGTTATTAAACTATTAAACGTTCATGAAGTTACCCCCGGGAGTGACTATAAGTACCGTAAAAGTTGAATAATCCGGACTCAATCGTCAGTCCCGGTCCGAATGCCATTCCGAAAACGGTTTGAGGAGTTTCCGACTTCTGCCCTTTTTGTCCATCTGGTCGTCGCATGCTTTCAGCCAGTTCCTTGAGCACAAAAAGTATGGTCGCACTGCTCATGTTTCCGTAATCCGAAAGAATGGACCGGGAAGCCGAAATTTTCTCTTCCGGGATTTGCAAGGCATCGCAGATGTTGTCCAGTATCGCACGACCACCGGGATGTATGGCCCAGTGTTCGATCTCTGTGCGGGTCAAATCGGCACTTTTCAGAATATTATCCAGGACTGGCCCGATATTGGATCGGATGATCTCCGGCACATATGTGGACAGTTTCATCAAAAATCCTTCGTTGCCGATAGTCCATGCCATATCCTTTTCTCCATTAGGAGTCAGGTCACTGTAAAAGGAGAGGATTTCAATCGGTGCCTGGAAATTGGAATTTGATCTGGAATCGGTTTTTACCTGTGAACCCGGGTTTATATCGGATTCGGAAATATTCTGGAAACCGGAGATTGCCTCGGGTTCAGTGGACGTCTGTGATTCGGAGTTAAGTTGTGATTCAAAATTTCGTCCTGAAGGTTTTCGTGCACTAACCAGAGCACCTGAACCACCGTCGGCAAAGACCGATGCAGCGATGATGGCGTCGGGATTGTCGTGAAACTGAAGATGCAGTGTGCACAGCTCGACACAGAGCACAAGAACCACGGCATCGGGGGCGGAGCGGCAAAAAGCCTGTGCCATTTTCAATCCCTGGAAAGCGGCATAACAGCCCATAAAGCCGATATGATAGCGTTGTGTTGATCCGGGCAGGTCGAGATCCCGGACCACATGGAAGTCGGGGCCCGGTGCAAAAAAACCGGTGCACGAAACGGTGATGACGTGCGTGATTTCGTTTATTTCAAAGTCAGGTGCATGCGCAATCAGCTGTTTGGCGAGTCGGCTGAATAGTGGTCGGGCTTCGCGGGTATAGTAGTCGTTGCGGAACCGGGTGTCGGGAGGTGAGAGGCGGTCACCGTTCTTATCAAAAAAAAGCGGATCGCCCGGACCGTCGCTGAAATCGTGAATGACACTGTGCCGCTTTCGGATACCGGACCGGCTGTAGATACTTTTAATGATTCGCCGAGTGCGTTCATCGTCCCCGACATTGCGCTGCATCAGTTCGGATGCGAATTCCTGACCATAAGACATTTCGGGAACAACGGTCTCAAGCTGGTGTATATAAACTGACATAGGAAGCTTTCAAAAGTATGAAGGATATATTCCATAACCCGATTGAAGTGTTAATCGTTTGTTTTGGAAGTGAGGATCATTTGTCATCAGGGGTGGTAGTTCCCCGCCATCACTGTATCTACAAAACTCATGGAGATTTGAAACAGCTTGGCTCCGATGAGGGGAAGCCCGAGTGTCATGGTTTTTCTGGATTCGGTTAGGATGTTCGGCAGCGACAGCATTCCGTCGCTACCGTTGAAAAACGAGAGTGGGAATGGCGTGATCGGATTTCCCCTCTAGATGGGAAATAATGGAGGAGGCGGCGAGAGCGCTCATGCGTGACCGGGTTTCCCGGTTGGCACTGCCGATATGAGGGAGCAGCATACAGTTGGGGGCGGTGAGCAGGTCGGGGTGGACTTCCGGCTCTTTTTCGAAGACATCGAGTCCTGCCCCACCAATGCGGTGGTCGTGAAGTGCGGTGGCGAGGGCTTGTTCATCAATGACGGGTCCGCGGGCGGTATTAATGATAATGGCGTCCGGTTTCATCATCGAGAGGCGTTCGTTGTTTATAAGATGCCGGGTTTCCGGGGTGAGGGGGCAGTGAATGGAGAGCACATCAGCCGTTGAGACCAGATCGTCAACATTGTCGACATACCGGGCATTGAGTTTCGTTTCGGTTTCACGGTTGAGTCGAGTTCGATTATGGTAGAGAACGGACATTCCGAAACCTTGTGCCCTACGCGCGAATGCGCGCCCAATTCGGCCCATACCTATGATTCCGGCCTTTTTTCCATGAAGTTCGGTACCGAGGAAACCGAATGGGTGCCATCCGTCAAAATTCCCGGATCTTAGCTGGTCTTCCGCATCACGAAGTTGTCGTCCGATCCCCAGAAGCAGGGCGAAGGCGCAGTCGGCGGTCGCTTCGGTCAGCACATCCGGAGTGTTGGCGACAAGAATTCCTCGTCCCTTCGCGGCTTCGACATCGATATTGTTGTAACCGACGGCATAATTGGAGACGATTTTCAGATTGGGTGCTGCCTCAAGAACATTACGTGTGACGGGGTTGGAGAGGCAGGTGAGAAGTGCGTGGTATGGAGATACCGCTTTCCGGAGCCGGCTTTCATCATCATAATCACCTCTATTTCCGACGGTTACCTCGTAGCGAGAGGAAAGTAGCTCGATACCTTTACCCGGCAACGGTTCGGTTACAAGTACGCGCATGGAAGTCAATTTTACAGAATGTTTGTTACTGGAAGGGTTTTACTATTCAATTATGGTGATTTTGGCGTCGTTCCACATGGTTTCCAATCCGTAGAAATTACGGGTTTCTTCGTTGAAGATATGGACAACGACATCGACATAATCCAGAACCACCCATTTTCTGCTCTCCAGCCCTTCCTTGCGCCAGACATGTTCACCAGTCTGTTCCTTGACCTTTTCGGATACGTTGTTGGCGAGAGCTTTGACCTGGGTATCGGAACCACCGTGGCAAATAATAAAATAGTCAGTCAGTGTTGTCAGTTCCTGCACATCCAGAACATGGATGTCATCCGCTTTCTTTTCAAGCAGGGCTTCGTTGATGAGAGAAACCAATTGGGGAAAGTTGCTTTTGGTTCGGGGGTGATTATGGATGTCAGTTTGGGGCTTTTCGCTCATATAAGGGGGTTATTGATATAAAGTTTCATAGTCGGCACCGATGACAACGGTAGCGTCAAGGTAAAAGTGGGGAGAGATCTCACTGATAATACGATCTTCAGGAACACCCAGCGCGTGAGCCACCCGGCGTGCATTTTCCATGTTCCCGATGCGATCGATGACCACGGTTTGCGTGATGTCAAAGGTTTCAAAGTTGCCGGATTCAACAACATCAAAACCGTTTTGCCTCAATACGGAGGTGAATCGTGTGGCAAGTCCGGGTACACCGCATCCATTGAGGACTTCGATCTGGATTACGTCACTCAGCAAGACGCTGACTTCGCTACGTTCTGATACGATCCGGGGATAAATTATCCTGGTAAAAAGGGCGACCACAAGTATCAGCAACAGTACGCTGAGAAAACCCAACGCGGCATGTAACAGGAAAAGAGAACTCTGCTTTTGCGTCATGCAACTACATGTGGAGGATATACCCGGCTAGTGATCCGAATCCACCTACCAGGCAAAGGGGTGGTCATACATTCTGTTTCTTTGGTAATGTGGTGAATAGTATCCATATCTGTGCCCGGCGGGCAACTGCTGAAACCGGAGTTGAATACGTGCGTTGTCATTGAATTTGTAATTCAGCTCGGCATTACGGACATAAAACTGTGGTTGGCCTTCCTGACCCATGATATTGGAACCGAAAGGTGAATGAGCCATGGAAAGATCGACGCGACCGTACAAGTCTTCATTGAACATCATGTGCATGGTGTTCGTGTAGGTGTTCTGATTGTACATATCGCCTCCAAAAGAGCCTACGGACATTTCATAGGAGTGATTCATCTGAAAGTTTTGCAGACCGAAAAGTGAACTCCCTTCACTCGGCGTATGGGTACGCACGATCTGTCCCGTGCGATCCAGATTGGACTCGTTATCGGATCGAAACTGCGCCTGGCCATTTGACAGCGGAAGCAACAGTCCAGCAAGCAGAAGTAAAATCGCGTTGATTTTCATGGGTCTCCGATTCTAAATCAGGGGTGATATTGAAAGTACTCTATTCTTTTCTTTGAAATCCGAGTACATATGCTACATCATAACGTAACAAAAACTATTCGATTATGTCAATAGGAGAATTACAACAATTTTTGTCACCTGTATTGCTGAAACGAGGTACTACCATAAGTAAAGTCTTCCGGACATTCGGCCAACCGTGTACCTGTCGGCCAGCTTTTTGCCGTTATGTCTTCCGGTTCCAGGAATTGTATGCGGAGGTGGAGGGATTCGAACCCCCGGTGCACTTGCGTGCACAACGGTTTTCGAGACCGCCCCATTCGACCGCTCTGGCACACCTCCAGGAGTAATTTCATACTTGTAATCCGGCCCCAAAAGCCGTATATTACTTAACTTTTCGCAGTTCTGCAATACTTTTTCCAATTTTCAGCCAATTCCTCCAAATTATGAAATTAACGGATTTTAGATACGAATTTGATAAGCTCAAAATCCCATCTTATCCCGTTGAACCCAGAGACGCTGCTAAACTGATGGTCCTTAACCGGGCGGATCAATCTATCACCCATGAAACTTTTTCCGACATTCATAAGTACTTTGAAAAAGGGGACTGCCTCATTTATAATGATACGAAAGTTTTTCCTGCAAGACTTAAAGGGAAAAAAGAAAAAACTAAAGATGCTTTTTTATTTAAGAGCCATGATAAGATTAATTTTGAAGATTTTAAAAAAGAATTGAAAGAAATAAGTAAAAATTACAATGAATTGGTTTATTTTAAGGTAGATTCTTGTATTTTACATGTGACTTGTCAAGATTTAGAAGATGCCGAAAAATTTCTTAATAAGGCAAGAAATGCAGGATGGAAAAGATCCGGAATTTTTACTTTAACAAACAAAATAGTTATTGAATTAATTTCAA
>SLQC01000290.1 GCA_007131625.1 Balneolales bacterium
ACCTCCGTAATTGAAAATTATCCTGTCGCTGAAGACCCGCAGACAGCCCTGCGGTGCGTGGAACAATTGGGCGCCCGCGTGGAGCGGTCAGACAGGCAAATAACCATTTCAGGGATCGGGCGAAATGGCATAAAAATCCCCGATGACGTCATTGATTGCGGGAATTCGGGTACGGTCATGCGATTGCTTTCCGGTATTGTGGCTGGATCGGGCATCAGTGCGGTGCTGACCGGCGACGCCTCGCTTTCGGGCCGGCCAATGAAGCGCATTATCGATCCGCTTGCTAAAATGGGGGCGGTTATCAAAGCAGCAGAAGGAGGATTTCCCCCGCTTGTGTTCGAAAAAAGAGTGAGACCGCTGCAACCGATCAAATTCCGGCTACCTGTTGCCAGCGCCCAACTGAAATCCTGCGTGTTGCTGGCCGGACTTTTTGGCAGAGATGCGACGCAGGTTATAGAATCCGTACCAAGCCGCAATCACACAGAAACGATGCTCCGGCTTCCGGTGACAGTGTCGGCTGGAGAGACGGTCATCTCCAGCCGGCGTGCGATCGAGATACCAGCACAAACACTGGCGATTCCGGGTGATTTTTCAGCTGCTGCATTTTGGCTTGTGGCCGGGTCCATCACAAAAAATTCGAATATTTCGATAACCGGCACCGGTGTGAATCCGACCCGGTGTGCCGCATTGCATATTCTGCGACGAATGGGGGCTGATATCACCATCAACAACGAACGGAAATCCGGTGAAGAGCCGGTGGCAGATCTGAAGGTCCGGTCGGCCCGGTTGAACCCGGTTGAGATTCGTCCGGATGAAATTCCCAATGCCATCGATGAACTGCCAGTTCTGAGCGTTGCGATGGCTTTTGCCGACGGGGTCTCCCGAATTACCGGTGCCGAAGAGCTGAGATTCAAAGAGAGTAACCGGCTGGCTGCCATAGAGGCAATACTAACCAGTACGGGGGTGAAAGTGGAAGCACAAGAAGACGGGATAACCATCTACGGAAATCCGGACAGGATCGTGCAATCCGCCCGGCACGACAGCTGTCATGATCACAGAATAGCCATGTCGGCTGCCATATTGTCTCTTAAAGCTGACGGTGTGTCAGAGGTCTGGAATGCCGATGCGGCGGCAGTCTCATACCCGGAATTCTGGAGTGATATAGACATTTTGTCGAGCTGAAGTGATAGTATGCTGTCAATTCGGCAGATCTTTTCCCGATTACCGCTGATTGGCACTGTTGTTGTTCTAACTGCTTAACAAAGTAATAAAAGTTGTTACTTGACAGTTTGAAGAACACAGTAAACAGAAACAGAACAGAAGAGTTAATATTTATTATGGGAAAAATTATAGGAATTGACCTCGGAACGACCAACTCCTGCGTAGCGGTAATGGAAGGGAACGAACCGGTGGTGATACAAAACTCCGAAGGAGGACGAACCACACCATCGGTCGTAGCTTTTACCAAAGATGGTGAGCGTCTGGTCGGTGCTCCCGCAAAAAGACAGGCTATTACAAACCCCGAAAAAACGATCTCATCAATCAAGCGTATTATGGGGCGTTTTTATAGTGAGATCAAGAATGAGCAAAAAAATGTCTCATACAAGATCGTGAAAGCGGATGACGGCACCGCCCGGGTGGACCTCGAGGAGCGCAGCTATGCACCGCAGGAAATATCCGCAATGGTCCTGCAGAAAATGAAACAGACCGCCGAAGAGTATCTCGGTGAGAAAGTCACCGAAGCGGTCATCACGGTACCTGCTTACTTTAATGATGCACAACGAAAGGCGACACAGGAAGCAGGAAAGATAGCAGGTCTCGATGTCAAGCGGATTATCAACGAGCCGACAGCCGCCTCACTGGCGTACGGACTCGACAAGAAAGATAAAAGTATGACGATCGCCGTATATGACCTCGGGGGAGGTACTTTTGATATTTCCATCCTGGAACTCGGCGACGGCGTATTTGAAGTGAAGTCGACCGATGGCGATACGCATCTCGGTGGTGACGATTTCGATGCACGTATCATGGACTATCTGGTCTCCGAATTCAAGAAAAGTGACGGTATCGACCTCAGTAAGGACGCCATGGCCCTTCAGCGTCTTCGCGATGCCTCGGAAAAAGCAAAGGTCGAGCTCTCGAGCTCCCAAAAAACAAATGTCAACCTGCCGTTTATCACGGCCGACAATTCCGGTCCAAAGCACCTGAGCATCGATATCACACGATCCAAATTCGAACAGCTGGTAGAGGATCTGGTGCAACGCACCCTCAAACCGTGTGAAAAAGCGCTTAAAGGTGCCAAGCTCAAGAAATCCGATATTGATCAGGTTATACTGGTCGGTGGTTCCACCCGGACCCCGAAAATTCAGGAAGTTGTGAAAGAGTTTTTCGGGAAAGAGCCCAGCAAAGGGGTGAATCCCGATGAAGTTGTCGCAGTAGGTGCCGCAATTCAAGGTGGCGTCTTCTCAGGTGATGTCAAAGATGTTGTGCTGCTTGATGTTACACCGCTTACTCTCGGTATTGAGACTTTGGGAGGAGTGATGACCCGGTTGATCGAGGCCAACGCCACAATTCCGACGAGCAAAACGGAGACGTTCTCGACGGCTGCCGACAACCAGTCAAGCGTGGAAATCCATGTTATCCAGGGTGAACGCACCAAGGCGCAGGATAACCGAACACTGGGCCGTTTCCATCTTGACGGTATTCCACCGGCTCCCCGTGGTATACCGCAAATCGAGGTTTCCTTCGATATAGATGCCAACGGTGTGCTGAGTGTAAGCGCCAAAGACAGAGGTACCGGGAAAGAGCAAAGCATTCGTATTGAATCCAGCTCCGGATTGTCAGAAGATGAGATCAACAAAATGAAGAAAGCGGCCGAAGAACATGCCGATGAAGATAAAAAGCTTCGCGAACAGATTGAAACGCTGAATAAAGCGGACAACCTGATCTTCTCGACCAAAAAGCAGCTGGATGAGTACGGTGATAAACTCTCCGAAGAGAATAAAACCAACATTCAGCAAGCGCTCGAACAGGTCGAAAGTCTGCATAAGGAGCAAAAAGTTGATGGGCTGGATGAGGCCATCGAAGCACTCAATAAAGCATGGAACGATGCTTCCGCTGAACTCTACCAAGCTAAGCAGGAAAGTGAGTCCGGTGAAACAACCGGCGACGAGCAGTCAGACAGGGGCGAAGACGAATCCAAAAAGGAAGGAGATTCCGTCGATGCCGAGTTTGAAGTTGTGGACGACGAAGACGAAAAGAAGGAGTAATCGCTCTATGTAGCATAATTTGAATGGATTACCGGGCCTCGGATCTGTCTCTTAAAGAGTAAAATTTAAGAAGATAAGATTCGGGGCTTTTTTTATTTTACAAGGGTACCAAATGGATTATGTTATTTTATTTGACGCGTCACACAATTTTAATTTCACCAATCTTCCTGACCCCGATTCCAGCTTGCCCGGACTGACCGCCTTTTTTGGCGGATAACTTTTATGGGAAGTAAAAAATCGGAGTGTCGACAGATACGGCAACCCGAATCTGTGACGTTGTTCGAATACGGACAATTCCGTTTTTTTTTGTAACCAAAGCATATTATAAACTGTGAAAAAAACAAGTACGGCAGATTGGAACCCCAATTCCTGGCAATCCTACCCGATCAAACAACTCCCTGAGTACGCTGATCAAAAGCGCCTTGAGCAGGTTTATCGTGAGCTGAGCAGTTATCCGCCGCTTGTCAACTCATGGGAAATCGAGGATCTCCGTGATCAGCTGGCTTTGGCATCGCGCGGAAAAGCATTTCTGCTTCAGGGAGGAGATTGTGCCGAAGTATTCGATAACTGCAATGCTCCGCAGATTGTAAAACTGTTGAAGGTACTGCTTCAAATGAGTTTTATTCTGATTCACGAAATGAACACCCCGGTGATTCGTGTCGGGAGAATTGCAGGTCAATATGCCAAACCCCGGTCGAAACCAATCGAAAATATAGCCGGACAGGAACTTCCGACCTATCGGGGTGATCTTTTTAACAGAATAGACAAGGATGAAGAAGCGAGGATCTCGAATCCCAAGCGCCTGCTTGAAGGGTACAAACTGTCGGCATTGACGCTCAATTTTATCCGCTCACTTACAGAAGGGAAAGGCTTCGCCAATCTGCATCACCCGGAATATTGGGAGCTCGATTTTATGCGTCGCAACAAATATTACAAGGAATACGAGTCGATGGTTAATTCCATCACCCACGCTGTGCGATTTGTAGAAACCATAACGAACAATCAGATGGACACCATGCGCCAGGTGCGGATTCACACCTCGCATGAAGCATTGAACCTCTACTATGATTCCGCACAGACCCAGCAAGTACCGCACAATAAGGGGTGGTACAATCTGAGTACCCATATGCCGTGGCTTGGAAACCGTACCCGTGAGCTGGACGGAGCTCATGTCGAGTACTTCCGGGGAATCCGGAATCCCGTCGGTATAAAAGTGGGACCTCCTTTTGAGAACGATGAGATTGTCCGCCTCATTGAAAAACTGAATCCGGAGAATACCGAGGGCAAAATCACTCTGATCACCCGGATGGGCAAGGACCATGTCGGTACCCGGCTGCCCGGACTGATCAGAGCGGTCAACAATGCAGGCCTTAGTGTGATCTGGAGTTGTGACCCGATGCATGGTAATACCTTTGCAACCGAAGATAATATCAAGACGAGAAGCTTTAACGATATTCTGACAGAGATCAAACAGACCTTCGAAATACACCGCAATGAAGGAACATTTCTTGGTGGTGTTCACCTTGAACTGACCGGTGACAATGTCACGGAATGTGTGGGAGGGGCAAATGGCTTGAAAGCGGAAGGCCTTAAACGTAACTACAAAACTTTTTGTGATCCGCGTCTGAATTATCAGCAGAGTCTCGAGATGGCTTTTCTTATCACCAAAGAGTGGAAGGCCACCTGGCAGCAGCGATAGGAGTATTGCTGCAAAAATGTCACATGTCTGACATTTTTGTGTCAGGTACCGGACTATTTTCAAGAGGAAATGTCACATATGGCAGAGAAGGCCGACCGGCGGGCTATTGGTACGGGTTTTGATACATGGTAAAGTGAAATCACATTCATAAAACCAATAAAACAAATGAAACCATTAAACAAGGAGGTAGTTATGGCTATCACCAGATATAACCCGATTCGTCAGTTTGACACTCCCTCGACACCACGAAACTTCACCAGCTTACTGGATGAATTCTTCAATGATGTAGTAACTAGTGACAGTGGACGTCTTTTTGTTCCGAGTATCGATGTGAGCGAAGATGAAAGCCACTATCACGTGCATGTTTCGTTGCCCGGTATTAAAAAAGATGAGATCAATATTGATCTGCAGGACCGTCGTCTGACCATTACGGGTGAACGCAAAGAAGAAACCTCAGACAAGAACACCAAGTATCATCTTATGGAGACACGGTATGGCCGGTTTGAACGCTCCGTGATGCTCCCGAACAACATCAATCAGGATAAAATCGATGCCCGGTTCGAAGATGGTGTTCTCAAGTTGGGCATTGAGAAGAAGGAGAAGCAGGTTAGCAAACAGATAAAAGTGAAGTAAACGTCTGTTCATCTGCAAGTGGAATAAAATCCGGAGGGGGCCACCGAACCCTC
>SLQC01000344.1 GCA_007131625.1 Balneolales bacterium
ATTTCGGGGCGGGGTTTTTTTCTTGAACTTCTGTTTAAACTGCTCAATCCAAAGATCGTAATTGTAACCCCTGTAATAGAGTTTCAGCAGGATATACCCCCAGAGCGCACCGCCCAGATGTACAATACGAGCGACATTGTCGGCCGACGAGATAAACAACAGGTCGATGGCAATGAGACCGGCCACCAGAAACCGTGCCTCGATCGGCGGAAAGAAAAGCAGCATGATCGGAATTCGGGGGAAGAGCATAGCAAATGCAACCATCATGCCAAAAACCGCACCGGATGCCCCAATGGTTACTGTCGCGCCAAAAAACGGACTAAATACCAGGTTGATCAGCGCACCCCCAATCCCGGATCCGAGATAAATGACCAGGAAGTTGCGCGACCCGAGCTGTTCTTCGACCGGACGTCCCATCCACCAGAGCCACAACATGTTAAATGCCACATGCAAAACACTGCCGTGCAGAAACATGTATGTTACAACCCGCCATGGCTGGGTGATTACGACACTCCACTCGGGTATGAAGCCGAAGCCATTTATCATCCAGCCTACCAAACCGACTGCACCGAATGCCATCAGGATGGTCTGCAGCAGGTAGATGGACACATTAAGGGCAAGGATGGTCCGAAGTGCCACCGGCATTCCAAGATAACCCTGTTTCAGGGTACTGCCGAAGCTATCGTTATACATGGACATGAGCTATGCGATGATCATTCGTGATTGCCTTTGATACCCCACAATCGGATGAGGATATACCCAACGACCATCCCGCCCAAGTGAGCAAAATGGGCGATGCCTGTGGTGAGGCTCGTTACGCCGTTGAACAATTCCAGGGCACCAAAGATCATGACGAAATATTTCGCCTTGATAGGAACAGGCAGAAACAGCAGGAAGATATACCGGTTTGGAAACATCATGGCGAATGCGATAAGTATACCGTAAACCGCACCGGATGCTCCCACAACAGGTGCTCCACCTCCGGCTACCAGCATATGCAACAGTGCGGCACCTATTCCGGTCAGAAAATAATAGGTCACAAATCGTCTGGTACCCCACAAATTCTCAATGCTCTGTCCGAACATCCAGAGCGCAAATAAATTGAAAAATATATGGCCAATACTGGCGTGCAGGAACATATAGGAGACAAACTGCCAAGGCATGAAACGCGGATGGTCAAGTGGCCATAACGCCCCGAGTCCGAATACTATATTCTGGAGTCCCGGTGTCTGAAGAGCGAGAAAAAAAAGTAGATTCAGGATCAGCAGGTGCTTGATCGCCGGCGGAAATAACGAAAAACTGGTTGATGGTTGAAACGATTCTCCTTGATAACTCAAAACGGATCAGGTTCATGGGGTGGTAAAGTGACAATGCATCAAAAGATAAATATATGATTATTTCCCGGAAAATGCCTGCTATCATCTGATATGTATTTACTAACTGACGCGTGAATCGTCCGTAGTGAGTATTTCGACATACAGAAACACGAATACGCTATGGATGATCCAGTTATCCGATTGAATCAGATAAAATAAACAGATGCAACCGCAATCAGTGCTCATCCAAAGCGCCCTGCCCGGACAAGACCGGACGCTCCACTTGTTTGTCGAACTCAATTTTACCGTCAAGAAGCTGAATGATGCGCCGGCTATGTTTTGCAACTTCCTGTTCGTGCGTCACTACAATTATGGTATGGCCGGCATTATGCAACTCCTCAAAAAGCTGCATGATTTCCTCTCCGGTTTTGGAGTCGAGGTTCCCGGTCGGTTCATCAGCCAACAAAATGGAAGGATTGTTCACCAGCGCACGGGCAATGGCGACCCGCTGCCGCTGACCGCCCGACAATTCACTCGGTTTGTGATCCACACGGTCAGTAAGCCCCACTTTCTCCAGAACTTCCAGGGCTCTGGCTTTGCGTGCTGCAGACCGTATTCCCGCATATATAAGTGGAAGCTCCACATTAGCCAGACAGTCGGACCGCGGAAGCAGATTGAAGGTTTGAAAAATAAATCCAATTTCCCGATTCCGTACATCAGCCAGATCGTTATCTCTCAGCTGGCTTACATCATGACCATTGAGATGATATGATCCCGACGACGGGGTATCAAGACAGCCAATTATATTCATGATTGTGGATTTTCCCGATCCCGACGGTCCCATAATCGAAACATATTCGTTTTTACGAATATCGAAATCGACTCCCTGAAGTGCATGGACTTTCTGATTGCCCATGAGGTACTCTTTTTTCAGATCTCGTATGGATATAATGTTTTGACCTTGCATCATAGATTCTGTTCTCAGACTAATCCCCGGTTGAAGTTTGGCCAGAGAATTACCTTTTTATGGATGTATGAGGATGAAGTGATAAAAAAAGTCACTGCTTCCGAATTATTGTCGGGCGGCGCTGCATTGTTACCGGGCGGCGGTTCCCGACTGCTGCTGAACCCTAACGGCGTCACCGTCTTCCAGCACTCGTGAGAGGATGCGGTAGTTGCCCGACACAATCTCATCATTGGGCTGCAAACAGGGTAGTACATGAATATAGCGGTCGTCGCTTATACCGGTTTCCACCTCGACTCTTTCAGCTATACCATCTGAAACACGAAATACAACCCGGCGCAGATCCTCCCTGCCGGCAGCAGTGGTATCCGTGTTCCCCAGACTGTAGTCACGCATAGTCACAGCCTGGAGCGGTACGGAAAGAACGCTTGTCTCCCGGAGTGTTTCCACATCCACCGTAGCAGTCATGCCCGGCTTAAACCTCGCAGGAACCATATCCACGACAACATCAGAGTCCTGCAATCGCACTTCTTCAGACTGCCGGCCGGCTTTGCCGCCGTATTCCAGTCCGGTGTTATGCAAACTCAGAATCCGGATCTTGACCGGATATTCGGTGATCTGCTCAGCGGTGCCATCGCCACGTGTAATAGCCGAATTGGCAATTTCGGTGACGATACCGACAAACGGATGTCCGGGATAAGCATCTACTTCAATACGCGCTGTATCGTTTTCCGAGACATAGACAATGTCATTCTCGTTGACATTGACACTGACTTCCATCTGCTCCATGCGTGCAATATGCAACATTTCAGTTCCGGCCATCTGGATGCTACCCACCACACGTTCACCGCGCTCGACATCCAGCCGGGCTTGAATGATGTCGGGACGAATACGCAACAAGACATCGCCTTCATATACAAAATCACCTTCCCGTACATAGAGTTCCACAATTTCGCCTGAGACATCGGGGGCAATTTTCATTTCGACTTCCGGCTGAATGCGCCCGGTTGCCGTGACGATTCGTGTAATATCGCGCTCGCTCACTCTGGACGTTTCGACTTCATGCCCCGGAGTATTACCACCGATCCAACCCGTTGCATGACCGATGACAGCGAGCAGCAGAAACACGGCCAAAATTCCTGCAATGGTTTTCCAGATTCGTTTTTTTGATGATTGTTGAACAGCCATTTTATGATCTCACAACTTAAATTACTGAAACAAAAAAGGTTATCCGGACACACCTTACCCGATGTAACTTCGACATTACGTTAAACCGGTTCGCCGGAATAGTTTCTCTTCTGATACGAAATGCGGTTCAGAAGGTTACAGATGAATTCACTGCTGTTGAAAATAAGGTTCCAACAGACACGTCAATTGCCCAGGGCGTTGATTTCAAAATCTTCGGATATGCGTCCGAGGAAGTAATCGAGTACTTTCTCCTGGAAGACGAACTGGTAAATAACCTGAACACGATTGGAACTCGCCTGGATATAGGCGTTGTTGGCATTGGTGAGCTCTATGAGTGTGGCGCTACCGACATTATATCGTTCTTGTTCGGTCTCGTAAGCTTTTTCAGCGGCTATCAGTGATTTTTCCGTAGCTTCCAGTTCTTTGGCATAACCGATATAGTCGTTGTATGCCTGACGCAGCTCCAGAAAAATTTCTTGCTGCAGATCCTGAAATCTGAGTTCTGCATCACGATAATCGATTTTACGCTGCTGTATCTGGTTGCTTGTTTGCCACCGGTTGAATATCGGGATACTTACATTGAATTGCAGCCGTCGGTTGATATTCCCGTCGAAAAACTGATCCGAGAAAGGCATAATTTCCGTTCCATCACCGTTGATAACCGGTTGACGCTGTTGATCACGATATGCAGATGTTATGGAGCCGCTCAGGCTCACTTCCGGAAGCCTGTTTCCCTCGCTGATATTGAGTGCATACCGGGTCTGCTGAAGATCCAGTTCTGATGCTCTCACATCGCGTCTGTTGGTAATTGCGAATTCGACCATCTCCCTGAGATCATAGTCGTGGATCGTAATATCCTCTTCGCGAATACCCGGAGTCTCAAAGTTATAATCTTCCAGAGGATCGAGCTGCAGCCAGCGTACCAGCCGCAGTTTTGCAAGGTTAAGAGCGTTTTCACTACGGATAACATTGAGTTCGTTGTTGGCGACAATCGCCTCCTGGCTGAACTGCTCTACAATCGGACTCATGCCTACTTCCACCTGGGCAATCACTTGTTCAAGTTGTTGGCGGCTTGCCTGCAGATTCTCTTCTTCAATCTCAAGAAGTTCTTCCGTGAGAAGCACATCCAGAAACCGTGATGCCGCTTCAAAAATAATCTGT
Source organism: Balneolales bacterium (assembly GCA_007131625.1). GTDB lineage: Bacteria > Bacteroidota > Rhodothermia > Balneolales > Natronogracilivirgulaceae > SLQC01. The sequence continues at coordinate 4,630 of SLQC01000344.1, forward strand.
TCGCGGGTTCGCTGATATCTTTCTTCAGCGCTTTCTCTGCCCACACGCGAACTGCGAAGTTGATTGATATTTTGGAAGCCGTTGAAAAGTGTCAAATTGGAGGTTATACCTGCATTTAAATTATGGCTGGTGATATCATCAAATGTAATACTTGCCTGATCAAACTGTCGGCCGGCCGTGCGGATACCACTGAGCGATGCATTCAGATTTGGATAAAAATCAGCCCGGCTCTGACGATACTCGCTCTCTCTCCGATCGATATCGCTTTTACTCAACTCCATTTCAATATTGTTTTCCAGGGCAATCTTTACAGCCTCTGCCAAAGTGATGCTTCTGACTTCCTGTGCTGATGCAGTGACGGAAGTCACAATCAAAAAAATAATCGTAACTAAAAAATAATTTCTCATAGGTACCGGATTCGCATGATTAAATTAAAAGTGTGATATGATCTTCTTAGACGATAAAACGTGTACCAAGTTGCTTGTAAAATTATTCTGTTTTGGCTTTTCGGTTATCAATTGACTCTTCAATCTGTTGAATTATAAAATTTACTATGCGCCGGGTAGCCAATTTCTTAAACTCATCCATGAGTAGTCCTGTTAAAACACCACCACTGCCACCGGAACCGGATTTTGAATCACCGGAATGCTTCCCACCTCCGAATCTTCTAGCCAACAGAAAACCGGTGAGTAGCGCAGATCCGGCGATACACAACGGATATTTCTCTACCCAATACCCAAAACGTGCACGGTCAGAGACGCTGGTGCGTACGTCGTTCAGTGAGGTTTCAATTTCTGTTTGAATTTGCCCCATCTCCCGCCTGAGTGCTTTTTTACGCGCTTGCAATTCCCTGATATCCGCAGATTTCATCTGTATTTAATGTTTGGATTTCTTACGTCAGATGTGATATCCATGACGACTATAATCATACACCTGTATCTTGAAAACTATCGTCATGGTTATTTCATGTAGATAAATATTTCTGATTCATGTGATTATATTCTACCAACCTGTGTCATTTACTTGGGTTAACGGTCTGCGGGCCGGGTGCATTCTCAGATACCTGAATCTGCAGACCTGCCTGAGGTACTGCCACTTTTCTGCCCCCTGTTCCCGGAATCTCCCCTATCCCCGGTTTTTTCATTCTCACCGGCTTTATTTCCGTCTCCATTTTTTTCCCTTTTTTCCGATTTTTCTGTAACTCCAGTATTGTCTTTACTTCCGGTACCAGTGTCGAGTCCGTTATTGTCATCATCATCGAATTGGCTCATTTGTTCTGACAGATCTTTCATGAACTGATGGACCATCTTGTCACGGGTCCGGATGACCATCGATCGAGGCCGGCGCAGAAAGAAGAGTAAACCAAGAAGCAGTATCGGGAATGAAACCACCACAAAACCGAGGCTTTCGTTACCCAGCAAATCCCCGACAAAATTTGCAACCGCAAAGAGAAAAAGTATCAAACCCAGCGCCAGAAACACGATGCCCGTCAACCGGTACACGGCATTGACGACCATACCCGCAAATCGTTCAGCTATTTCCAAAGTAAACAACTCGATGCGTTTTTCAATCAGCATCTTGAATTCACCGGGCAGCTTCTTCAGACTGGAAAGAAGAGAGTCAATTTCAGATGGACTCATTCGTTTCTCCCTCTTTTTGTCATTTTACCGATAATGAATCCTGCCAGCAATGCGATACCGACAGATCCTGCGGGATTTTTACGCACCAGGCCTGCCAGACTCTCCCTGGCGTCCTGAAGCCGTTTCTGGAAAGCTTCATCTTCCAAAATTTCCTGTGCCTGGTGCACAACTTTTTCCAAAGTATCAAGTATGGGATGCATATCGTCCGGATTTTCTGGTAGTTAGGCTTGTTAATTTTTTGATTTCCCGGTAAATCCGTTTTCAAGACGGACCACCGTTCCTGTGTATCGTTGGAAAATACAGAATTCACAGTTAAAAGCTAAGAACACAGTGAAAAGGTTTATCATTCAAAGCGTAAACTCTCGATGGGGTCTAAAGCAGCAGCTTTCCAGGCTGGGTAAACTCCGAATACGACACCAATAACCGTCATACCCACAATTCCAGCTGCTATTGCTCCTGCAGGCAGTATAAATGTGGTATCCATCAACACCACCAGGATATTGCCTGCCAGAATCCCGAGCACCATACCGATCAGTCCACCGAGCTGACAGACGATTACCGCTTCGGTGAGAAACTGTGTTATAATAGCCTTGCGCCGGGCACCAACCGCCTTGCGAATACCGATTTCACGGGTTCGCTCGGTAACTGAAACCAGCATGATATTCATCACACCAATTCCGGCACCCATAAGTGCGATACCCCCAACCACAAACCCGAACAAGTAGAGAACCCCTGTAAAATCATCAAAAACACCGACAACAATCGCCAGCAGGGTTAACGAAGCCCTCATTTTATTGGAGCCGAGCGCTCCGAACGCCATTGCTATCGTTTGCCAAAGATTCATGGTTTTACCTGAGAAATGTCAAAATCGTTTAACCTCGATGAAACAAAAATCAGAAATGTCTGTATGTACCGTTTCTGTTGAGTTAATTCTGCATCAGGAGTATCGTAAAGATTCAATGGGATCGGATTTCGCAGCCCGGTGAGCCGGAAGGAAACCGAATATTACACCGAATCATGGTGGTTATAACAAAAGCCAGAAAAATGGTGTTGATGCTGAGGTGGGCAACAAAATACTGATTGATCGCCCAGGCTGTAACGCCGGATAGCATCACTCCGATAATCCCGGCGATGCCGCAGATAACAACTGCCTCCACCAGAGATATTCGCCACCGAAGCCCCAAGGCCACTTTTGAACAAAAATCACATCCTGACCCAGCATTTCCATACTGGATTCGAACGACCGGTTGATTCCGTCAATTATGGTGACCATAGTGGTGACCATAACGATCCCCATCACAATTCCGAACGCAGTCAGCGCTGATCGCAGTTTATTGCTCCAGATCGCATAAAGCGAAAGCCGGATTCTCTCGATAATACTTCGAAAAAGCATATTTTCAGGGTGAGTTACATCTTTTTATCTTCTCTCATACGACTTGATTCTTTTTTCGTTTCAAAAAAAGTTGCCATATTACACAATCTTTTATGCATTCGGGTTGTCGTTGATCCGGGTATTTGTCTGTAACTCTCTTGAAAATTTCTATTCGATGAACCTTGATATTTTAGCTATTGCTGCACATCCCGACGATGTGGAACTCTGTTGTGCCGGAACGCTTGCCGCACTCGTCGCGTCAGGAAAGAAAGCCGGTGTACTGGACCTGACCCGTGGTGAGATGGGAACGCGCGGCACACCGGAGCTGCGTCTGAAAGAAGCGCAAAAAGCGGCTGAAATACTGGGCTTGTCTGTGCGTGATAATGCAGGTCTGCCGGACTGTGGCCTCGAAAACACTCCTCAGCAGCGCGAAGCCATTATCCATATTGTCCGCCGGTATCGTCCAAAGCTCTGTCTGACCAATCCGCTGGAGGATCGCCATCCGGATCATCGCAATGCGGGCCGACTGATACTCGACGCCCTGTTTTATTCCGGTTTAAGCCAGCTGGAAACCCGCGATAAAAATGGAGTTTTGCAGGACCCATGGCGTCCTCATCACATTTTACATTTTATGCAGCACCGCCCATTTCAACCGACCATTGTATTCGACATCACGCATACAATACATCTCAAGGAAAAAGCGATTCGAGCCTTCGCTTCACAGTTCGATGTTGACGCAAACGATGACGGGCCACAAACTTATGTATCCAGCAAACGCTTTTTCGAAGCATTGCGTGGCCGGTCCCGTGAATACGGCCAGCAAATCGGGGTGACGTTCGGTGAGCCTTTTCTCTATCACGGCGGACCAATACCAGCCTCCGACCTCGAATTTCTTTTTTCGAATCGGCCTGACCGTTGACACGGTATTGCAACCTGAGTTGACCTGGCAGGCAGAAAACAGCTGCAGCCAAAACACTCACTCATCACTGTTTTGCACATCAACCTCTATAAACAACCATGAATATTTATCTGAACGGAATCTTTAAACCCCGCAAGGAAGCGACCATCTCAGTTGATGACCGGGGCTTTCTTTTCGGGGACGGCATCTATGAAGTACTCCGGTGCGTGAATGGCCGGCTTTTTCGACTTGATTCACACTTGCGTCGGTTGGACCGCGGAATACGAGCACTAAGTATCGGGTTATCCGAAGCACAACGGGCCGATTTACCGGAAATAATGCAGAAACTCATTGAAATGAACCATCTTCAGGATCAGGACACCACGATATACATGCAGATTACCAGAGGCGCTAGCTCTCCGCGTTCCCATGCCTATCCTGCGGAGGAAACACCACCCACAATTATGATCTCCGCAACACCCTTTCAGCCCAATACCATGCTGCATCAGACCGGTGCGCACGCTATCACTGTTCCGGATGTACGTTGGTCCCGGTGTGATCTGAAAACCGTCAACTTACTTCCAAATGTAATGATAGCGCAACAAGCCAAAGAACGCAATGTGTTTGGCACGATTATGATACGTGACGGGATTGTCACAGAGGGCTATAACAACAATGTTTTCATGGTCATAGACGGAACCATGTATACTCATCCTGACTCACCCTACATCCTTTCAGGCATCACCCGCGAAGTAATATTGGAATTCGCGGAAAAAGCCGGTATTCCGGTGGCGCTGGTGCCGGTTCGTGAATCAGAGGTTTTCTATGCCCGGGAGGTTATCCTGACCGGAACCACCACCGACATCCAGCCGGTAATTCGTATTAACGACCGCACAGTTGGCGACGGAGAACCTGGTCCGGTTACCCGATTGCTCCAGGAAGAGCTGGTAAAACAGATGTTTTAAGTGATTTCAGTTTTTATGTGAACGTCGGCTTCACACTGGTGCAGCAAGGTGTACTGTTGTATGGGTACAGCACGCGAATTCCGAGGTTGCTGTAAGGGACATCGTGATCGATATCCGGATCGGGTTGGTCCTGATCGATTATCAGCAGTCGCGAGGGCCGGGCCGGAAGTTATTTTTCACGTCGTGAAAGCCAATTTGCATACCATCGGATTACGTGGCTATGAACAGTTTAGAAAAAACTACAGGAAAGTTGGCGCCCTTCATGAGTTCGACCAGGCGATTGCAGGAAACAACTTTGGGAAACAATTGGCTCATGTGTATTATAATGTGAACTTCCATCAAATTGAAACGGATAAGATGATTAGCGGTTATCATCCATACCACGACGGTACCGTTCCAAACGTGGAGCGAACTTTTCCTGCCACATTTCCATCTGCTCAGGGGTGAGCACTTCCGAGAGTTCCTCTTCAAGCTCTTCGCCCAACTCTTGATACTGTGCCCTGATGGTTTTCTGTTGATCCAGGATATTCTCCTTCACCTGTTCACGGTGTAGTTCCAGTATATTGAAAAAAGCTTCGGCAGTTTCGTCTGACAGACTCAATTCTTTCTTCAACCGTTCCTTCATCCGACCGTATTCGTGCCGATCCCGACTGTCAGGTTCCTGGTCTCGATAGCGGCGGGCATCATCACGACGATCACGGTCAGTGCGAGGACGGTCATCGTAGTCTCTTTGTCCCCATCCACTTTCGTCTCGTAATTCTCCGCGCAAACCGGTTCTCCGATCATCCGGCACCACCCGGTTTTCCTGGTCGGCATCATCTGCTCGCCATCCGCGCGATGTTTCATCCAGACTCACCGCCCCCCGATCTGCAGGTGATAGCTGCACTTCGCCGCGGAACAAATATCCTGCTCCGACTCCGATCAGAAAAGTCAGTACAAAAGCCAGCGCAATCGTTACTTTCGGGTTTCTACTCATAGATTTTCTCCTTTATTCCTGTCGCCAGAAACATCCATGCCCGATAATTCGGACACAGAGGCACATGATTAAACACATGGATGACCCATGTAACATTATAAATCTGATTATTTATACATATGAAATATCCATGACCGGGCATCAACTCTGACACACAGGTGCATGATTAAGCACGGTCATGGTATTACATGTGACATTGTGAATCATAATTTTTAAACAGATGAAAATGGATTATAAATTTTTGGCAATTCAACATGTGATTGTTACGGGATATCAAAGTCCTCGTAAAGCCAGTGATCCAGCTCCGGAAACTCCTCGGAACTCCAACCAAGGAAAGATTCCAGTTGAACGGAGATATTGGCTTCGCTGATACCGGAACCACCTGACTGCAAACCGGCCAGCAATATTATCAGCAGGATACCGAAGGTTAGCACATACCGGCGAAACCAGCTCCACACAATCTCTTCCAGCTCAGCGCCGGACCCTCTTTGTGAGGCAACCCGGGCGTATAACCGCTGAATAGCACCAGTTTCGGGCTGCTCATCCCGCATGGCGGCCAGTTCCGCAAATACTCCCTTCCCCGACTGCTGCTCCATCATCCAGTGATGATCCCTCCAGAGGTCGGGATCGTGAGCTTTTACCTCTTTTTCCAACCGATGAAGCGCTTCATCGGACAACAGTCCATCCTGGGCATCGGTGAGTTGCTGCCGCCACTGCTCGGTTTTTGTTTTCTTGTTCATAATTGTGATTGCTTGGTTATTCGTAAAATTTCGGGTTGTTTCGATATCATTTACTTTATACTTTGGGTTCGGAAACTTCCTCCGGGAATCGTCCTCTCACGGTTCCGGAGCAAATTCATGATCTACTCCCAGTTCAACCAACTGCTTTTTCAACCGCTGGCGGGCGTTGAATATTCTACTTTTCACCGTTCCTACTGCGATATTCTCGATTCCGGAAATCTCCTCGTAGGACATTCCCTCCAGATCCCGCATGGTGATAATCAGCCGTTCTTTCTCCGGCAACGCTGCCAGTGCTTTATGCAAAAACTCCTTTCGTTCCCGCCGGTCCATCTCTTCATCATCCGACTGTTCCGATTCAAATTTATCGGAGTCGTCATCCAATTCACTCCACCAGAAAATCCGGCGTTGAATTTTATAACGACGAAGTGCATCAAAGACCGTATTTCGGGCGATTTGATATGTCCATGTATACAGACTGCTTTTACCATTGTAGAGATGGCGTTTGCTGAAGACTTTCAGAAAAATATCCTGTGTGATATCTTCGGGATCCAGACCACTGCCATATACCATCGCTCGCACCATCCGGTAAATCCGCGGATAAAAATCCGGTAAATGCCGGTTCAATTCGTACTCGGTCAGAGGATCAGTGTGCATTGGTACGTAAAGCCTTGGTGACGAATCACCTGTATAGTCATCTCTGTTTTTTATTCCATCGTAATTGTCATCGTTATACCGAATGTTCCGGGACATCCGGGGTGTGTTTTAACTGGTTTCACACCATTAGACGTACCGGCGAGTCTGCGGTTCACTTCTGCCGGATTCATTTCTTACACCTTCCAGTGTTTTTCCGGAACGATTTGCTGAATTCGCCGACTCAAATATCGGAAAATATCGGGATTACCTGCAACGAGGCGCTTACCAAAAAGCCAATCCTCTCCACCGGCCCAGTCAGAGACCAGGCCGCCGGCTTCCCGGATCAGTAAACTTCCTGCAGCAGTATCCCATGCCGACAACCCGTACTCGAAAAAGCCGTCACACCTGCCCGATGCCACCATGCACAAGTCAAATGCCGCACTTCCCGGCCGGCGCACACCGTGTGTTTCATGCATAAATGCACGAAACAGCTGAAGATAGGTATCCACCAATTCAAGATCCCGGTAGGGAAATCCTGTTGCAAGTAGCGCCGACGCTGGATCGACCAGATCAGACACCGTAATTACATCGCCATTTAACCGGGCACCCTTGCCTGCTTCCGCAGTATACCACTCGTCGAGATTGACCTCCATTACCAGTGCCGTCTGAGGCTTTTTATGCTCCCACATCGCAATGGAAACACAGTAAGTCGGCACTCCATGCGCAAAATTCGTCGTACCGTCTATAGGATCGATGATCCAGGTGCGGCGATCGGTCAAAACCGTTTCGCCTGTTGATTCTTCCGCCAGAATTTCGTCTTCCGGAAACACCTGCCGGATGACTCCGATAATCTCTTTTTCTGCATCTTCATCAGCCCTGGTTACCAAATCATTCTTGCCTTTGAGTCCGATATTGAGTTTTGCCCGGTTTTTATCGTAGTATGTAATAACTTCTTTGGCTGCTTCGGCTGCCGATCGGGCAGTTTCCAGATTTTTTGACATATTTTTTTATTTAGGTTCTTCAAGATCAGGGAAAAGCGACTCCATCGGCTCCCGGATTGTTCGATTCCGTTCCAAGGTAACTGATTTGAGCCACTCTTGTAACTGTATTTTCTCTACCGGCGACGCCTCGCGAAACTGGTCCAGCAACTCTTCCCTGGTTCGGTCCAGAAAACGGAGCTTCAATGATTTCAGCGCCCCACGGGCATTTTTCAGCGGATTGGAATCTTTACTGAGCGAGACACCACGCTTTCGCATCCCCAGTTCACTGACCGCATGCCGCTCCAGCATGATTTCACCCATCAACTGAGGAAAGGGATGATCCCGTTGGCTGTAGACCTCTACCGAAACCGGGTCACCCGATTGATACCGATGCATGATGTCTTCATAGAACGTACGCAGATCCGGATCCTCAAAATGCTTTTCGTTGCAGTAACCCCCAATGAACACCACCAGTTTTTCGCCGAATGCGAGCATCAAACGAATCAACTCTTTTTCATATTCCGGACGGCGCAATGGTCTCTCCGGCAGCCCTTCCGGCTGCTTCCCGGTACCTGATCCACTCGACGACATGTTTTGCCCGCTATTGCCGGAACCCTGCCGACCTCCGGCAGGTACCTGCTCAACCTGCCGGAAACCCCCTTGATACTCTCTGCCTGGACGGGCAGCTTTGGAAACTTTTTTCTCCCTTCGTGCCCGGACCACATCAAGTTCCTTCAATAATGTCCGGTCACCAATTTTGCATATACCGCTCAATTCCTGGATAAAATTAACGCGGGAGAGTTCGTCCGGTATCACAGCAATTGCTTCCAGCATCTCCGAGATCGCTTTCTTCCGGTCAACCGGATCGCTCCAGCGTCCCTCTTTATGCACCAGTCCAACCAGAAATCGCAAAAAATCACGTGTCTCTTTCCGTTTTAATTCATCAAATCCCTCTTCACCGAACTGCCGGACATACGAGTCCGGATCCTCTCCTGCAGGCAGTGTCAGCACCCTTACAGCCATCCCCTCCTCAAGTGCAATAGTGATTCCACGAACAGCAGCTTTCACACCGGCTGAGTCCGCATCGAAAATAATCAGCATCGTATCGCCGTAACGTTTCAAAATTCGCATCTGGCTGGATGTCAGCGAGGTCCCGCTGGTCGATACCACATTCCCGATTCCCACCTGATGCATCGAGATGACATCGGTATAGCCTTCGACAAGAATCACTTCACCCGCCTTCCGGATCTCGTTTTTGGCGGTATGTATACCATATAACACTTCGCTTTTGTTGTAGACCGGTGTTTGGGGCGAGTTGATATACTTCGGAATTGTTTTATCCGATGAAAGGGTGCGACCACCGAATGCAATTACTTTACCGCTTGGATTGAAAATTGGAAACATGAGTCGGCTCCGGAAGGTGTCGTAGAACCCACTTCCCCGCTCACGCGCTTTTACAAGTCCTGCTTCCTGAAGATATTCCAGGTTGATCCCGGCTTTTTCGGCGGCATTCAGAAGTCCGTCGAATCGGTCGGGTGCGTAACCGATGCCGTATTTTCGAACTGTTTTCCAGGGATATTCCCTTTCTTTTAGATAAGTGCGAGCGTGTTTGGCATCATCGGACTCGGCCAGTTCCTGGTGGAAGTAATTTCCTGCAAAACGCAGCGCATGAAAAATTCCATCTTTCAGGTGCTGACGGGGGTCGTAACCCTCCTCTTCACGTTCCGGTATAATGACATTGTAACGATCGGCCAAAGTCCGCACCGCCTCTTCAAAACCGACGCCGTCGATTTTCATTACAAAATTGAATACATCCCCGCCTTCCCCGCATCCGAAACACTTGAAAATACCGATTTTGGGAGATACGCTGAATGATGGTGTTTTTTCGCTGTGGAATGGACAGAGTCCTGTGAAGTTGCTGCCTGTGCGGCGCAATTTGACATAATCCGACACAACATCGATTATGTCGGCGGCATCGCGTACTTCTTCTTTTTTGTCGTCCTTGATCATGGTCCTAAATTGCGCCTTTGCATAATAGTATTCAACCGTCAATACATGCGAATTGTTAATTTCTGTTGGATAACAGGTACGCAACCGGCGCTGAATATTCGATTTTCCCAGTTATCAATCAATTCGTTATCGCATAGCTCCGGACACCGGCCGGATCGGATTGTTCCGATTAGGGTTGGCAACTGAGCCTACGGGTCGGTATATTCCATGCGGATTTACGAAATTCTATTATAAAAGTGTAAAAAACATGAGCGTATTAGTAGGAAAAGACACCAGACTTGTGGTTCAGGGTTTCACCGGAAAAGAGGGAACCTTTCACTCCGAACAGATGATTGCATATGGCACCAATGTCATCGGAGGAGTAACGCCCGGCAAAGGAGGCTCCATACACCTCGACCGTCCCGTTTTCAATACCGTGTCCGATGCTATTGAAGAAGAAGGTGCCAATACTTCTGTCATTTTTGTACCGCCGGCGTTTGCAGCTGATGCCATATCCGAAGCCGCCATCAACGGAATCAAAACCATAGTTTGCATCACCGAAGGTATCCCCGTGAGCGATATGATTACCGCCCGTGAAATCGTAAGACGTCACGGAGCGGTTATGATCGGCCCCAACTGTCCTGGTATCATCACCCCGAACGAAGCCAAAGTCGGCATCATGCCGGGCAATGTATTCAGTCCGGGAAATGTCGGTGTGATATCGCGTTCCGGAACGCTCACCTACGAAGCTGTGGATCAGTTGACGAAAACCGGACTCGGACAGTCGACCGCCATCGGAATCGGAGGAGATCCCGTCATCGGGACAAAGCACCGGGATGCCGTTGCACTATTTAACGACGACCCCGACACCGAAGCCATTGTGCTGATCGGCGAGATCGGCGGTACCGACGAGGAAGATGCCGCTGCCTGGATTCGTGATTATGTCTCCAAGCCGGTTGTTGCATATATTGCGGGTCGTACCGCACCTCCGGGACGTCGCATGGGGCACGCAGGAGCGATTGTCTCAGGTGGAAAAGGTACCGCGGATGACAAAATAAAGGCTTTGAAAGAGGCTGGTATAACCGTTTGCGAAACTCCCGCTGTAATCGGTGAGACCGTCAGGGATCTGATGTCCTGATGTTGCAGATGTTGCCGGTGGTGCCAAAATTACCCGATATGCACCGCCAAATGGTGTAAGCCGATAACAAGCAGCATGAAAGCCACCCGATTTTCCATGACACTGTACATATCGCTGCCGATTCTGGCTTCGGCATGCTCCATTGTCATGATCTCGCATTTTGTGATGCTGGTGGAAGGCCGAATTGCCGCCGAAGGTCTGTACGGAGATACTATAGATTACATCGCGCTTGCCGAGTCTCTGCATTTTTTTGGCAGCAACATCATCTCTTTCCGAGTGGTGGGACCGCTGATCAGCGGTTTGCTTGCCGGACTCTTTTCTCTGAGCGGAAACGAAAGTGTCGGACTGCTGACCGGATCCCTGAATTTCATCTATCTCCTTATCGGTTTCGGATTGATGTACTACCTCTCCATTAAAGAGGATTCTGTCAATTCGTTCGAAGTGGCGCTTCCGACGTTTCTCATCCTTCCTCTTCCCGCTTTCTGGCAGGGTGCTTTCCTGCCAGTTCCGGATGCCCTGATGTTCTGTACATTCGCCATAATACTTACAGCCGTATTGCTCCGAAAATTAGCTGTGCTGCTTCCAGCCATGGTTATCGGCGTGTGGGTTTCGGAATGGCTGTTGCTCTCCGCCCTGATCCTTCCAATTGCCGACATCTTGCGATACCGGTTATGGAAAGAAGGATATATCGCTTTTGCCATCGCTTTTGCCGGCTATCTTGCCGTCCCCCTCATCACACAGATACCCGATGCACACCTGTTATACCGAACCACCGATTGGTTTGCCGGGCTGACAGAACGATTTGCCAACCGGGAATACTCCCTTCTGCATGCTTTTTGGCGCAGCTTCACCCTGACACTTCCCTTTTTTGCCTACCGGATCTATGCGGTGGGATGGAATCGCATTACCTCATCCCTTAGCTTGTGGTTTGGTCTTGTTTTCGTCGTGGCATATCTTGTCACACCCGATACGGCTCATCGTATCGTTTTTCTTTTCATGCCGGCTCTTGTACTTTGGCAATACCAGCCACCCACTTTTCAGACAATGAATAAATCGCTCAACCGCAAAGCAGAATCGGCTGCAGGTGGTTGATTTGGCGCCAGGCTGGTAAATCGGATTGCTTGTCCGGTGAATGGCCAGCCTGATCCGGCTGGCGTAAAGCAAATCATTTTACCCGTAAACGCAAATTAAACATCATTATGGAATTGAAAATAGCCCGACAACATTTTGTCGTGACCGGATGCAGCTCCGGCTTCGGCAAAGCGATTACAGATACTTTGTGTGCAGAAGGTGCATCGGTTACCGGTATTGCACGTACCCGCGAAAACCTGGATCGAATGAAGAAGCAATGGGGTGACCGGTTTACATCTCTGCAAGGCGATCTTCTGGATGAGGAGACCCCGGATCGTCTCGATGTATTACTGGGCGAAAAGAATCTGCATGGACTGGTTCTGAATGCCGGTGGTCCTCCCGCCGGTAAAGCTGTAGAGACGTCAGTATCTGACTGGGACAATGCCTACCGGCTTGTTTTCCGGTGGAAAGCGAACCTGGCGCTCCGATTGTTACCCCGGTTTCAGAAGGCGGGTTATGGTCGCATCCTTTTTATCGAGAGTCAGTCGACAAAACAGCCAATTCCTTCATTGGCGCTCAGTAACGCCATGCGCTGTGCTGTCACCGGATTTGCGAAATCACTGTCGGGAGATGTCGCCGCTTCCGGTGTGACCGTTAATTTGCTGGCTCCTGGTGCTCATGCCACACCCGCGATTGAACGGGTAATTGCCTATCGGGCCGGCAACACAGGCGAATCTCCGGAAGAAGCCCGAAAAGCGATGGAAGCAGCCATTCCGGCGGGTCGGTTCGGCAAAGCGGAAGAGTTGGCAAGCATGGCGGCCTGGCTACTGTCAGCTCATGCCGGATACGTGACCGGCCAAACACTCAGCCACGACGGCGGCAACGTCCGCGGACTATTCGGGTAGCCTGCCCGGGCATTCACCTCGTTGTTCGCAAAATTTCAGAAAATCAACTATTGAATCCTGAAAGGCATCTTTGGCTACTATGACTTCGGCTGACTTCTGCGATGGCGACTCTTGCCATAGCAGATCTCCCCCGGTAAGGCAATTAGCTTTCCGTCAATGCCTGCTGAAACGATCAGCGATACTCTGCAACTTTTACGTCGTTATCATATGGAACGTATCCCAACCATACCTTCAAATATTCAGATTCGCGACGAAGATGATCGTTGGGTTCTGGCGTCGGCAATAAATGCGAAAGCTGAAGTATTGATTACTGGCGACAAGGATCTTCTTGACATTGCCAGTAAAGTGAAAAAACTCAGAATCATAACTCCCAGAGGCTTTTGGGAGCTTGTGCAAAAAAAATTAAGCCAGGCTCTAACAGCATTTTAAAACGAGCTGTCCATTTAGAAAGCTTGTTTGGTATTTTGATAATGCACCCCTCCCCACTCATCATAAAACGAAATTTTCAGTTCTTTGTGATCGGCATCTAAATCAACCCGTATAAAACCACCAATTTTTTGATGGTAAGGTTGTACTACCAAACCTTCGGGATCCGTAGATGTCGGATCACCGGGGTGTGGTCCATTCGGAGCAATGTTTTGGATATGGAATGGTCCGGAAGAAAATTCTTCAAACCCGCTCGGATGGATAGCGTGATATTGCCAATGCCGATCTCCATTGATGATATAGAAATTCTGATCCCTGAAACCATTTTCAGCGAGCCAGTTAAAAAAGGAATCCCGCTCATGCTGAAATCCGGTAGCATGGTTCTCATTCTTACTGGCATACTCCGGACCAATCATCGGAGTAGATGATACCAGTAATTTGAATTCGGCATCACTCTCTTTCAAGGTACGTTTTAACCACTCTTTCTGCTCACTTCCCCACAATGATTTCCAGGGACCATCATCCATATCATTGGGACTTCGGTAATCTCTGGTTTCTACTATCCATATCTGCAGCAGCTTGTTAACCCGATAGGTTCCATAGGTTTTACTATCAGGGTCGTCAGGGTTAGCCACCGGTACTTGCTCTCTAAACATAGCAATTCCCAACGCAGTAGAGGGTACTGACCCGTCATCGACTAGGGGTGATGTGTTCGTTGTGTCAGAGTCGTTGTAGCGAAAGTCATGATCGTCTTTAGTCCAGTATGTTGCTGTATTTCCGGCTA
>SLQC01000370.1 GCA_007131625.1 Balneolales bacterium
TAATTTTCATATATAATATATAATATATGTAATAAAATGGAGAAAGAAAAGCTGGTAGTCCTGACAGGAGCAGGAATGAGTGCCGATAGTGGAATATCAACATTCCGGGATTCGGAAGGACTCTGGGAAGGAGTCGATGTGATGGAAGTTGCTTCGGTGAAAGGATGGGAAACTAATCCAGAAAAAGTTCTTGAATTTTACAATGAACGTCGGCGGCAACTTCAACATGCTAAACCCAATGCCGGTCATTATGCACTGGTAGAGTTGGAACAGAAGTATGAAGTAACGGTTGTCACACAAAATGTGGATGACCTTCATGAACGGGCCGGATCGCAAAATGTGATTCATCTGCACGGAGAGTTGACCAAAGCCCGACCGGAGGATGGGGTTCATACTGTGTTCGATATCGGCTATTCCGACATTAATCTGAACGATTGTGATGATCGTGGTCGTCAACTTCGACCCGCTATCGTTTGGTTTGGTGAAATAGTGCCTATGATGGAACCGGCTATCCGAGAGGTGGGAATTTGTGATTTATTGCTGGTCATCGGGACGTCACTTGTTGTTTATCCGGCTGCAGGTTTGGTGGACTTTGCATCGCTGGCTACACCGGTTTATGTAGTTGATCCACACAAACCTGAATATCAATTCCGGCAACGCATTGTCATTTTGGAAGAGCCTTCGATTTCGGGTACGCCTAAACTGGTTCGGGCACTTTTAAAAGGTGATAATTTTAATAAGATAAATACATACTTGGATGAATGATGTAATAATCATGCACCACTTTGTAAAAAATATTATCCCGCCATTGGTATATCGCTTACGCGTTTCATTGAGCATCTGACGTAAGAAATCAAACATTATAAACAGATGAAATGGCCATGACGGCTATCCGTCACACAGGAGCATGTTTATTTCCGTCATGAACATTACATCTGTCCTTGAGAAATAAAAATTATATACAGATGAAACAGGAAGAAAAAGAAGCGTTATTGGAATATTTGGTGCAGTTTTCAAATCTGGAGAAAAGATTTCCGTTTTTTCAGGGTGTGCAGGATCCGGAAGCGATTGCTGACTTTATCGGGTTGGACTCGGATCAGTTCAACAGTATTCGTGAGCGTTTTGATTCACATGTTCGGCAGGCAGCTAAAGAGATACTGAAAGATGATGAGGTGCTGAATCAGATTGAAAAATTGCCTTTCAAACCGATCGACACTATTGCTGTGGTTGGAGATACAATTACAGACGATCGCCAGGGCTGGTTTCAGATTTTTCGAAATGTGATGGATTTGGCTGTATCCAAGGCAGATTTCAAGTATATTGACGCGAGTGTGGCCGACTCCTCTTCCATAGATGCACTCAGACGGCTGGAGCGGGATGTACTGGCTTATGAACCCGACTGGGTATTTATAGCGCTCGGCAGTCTGGATGCTTTTCGCTTGCATATCACAACCGGCCGTACACTTGTATCCCTTGCCGAGTTCTGGGAAAATCTGAATGCCATCGAATCGGCTGTCTTGAAAAATTGCAATAATGCTCCGATCTGGGTTACTCCACCGCCCGTAATAACAGAATTGATGGAGCAAATGCCGCTTTATGAAGGGGTGGTCAATGAACGGGACTTGATAGATTTTCGGGAAGTCATTTCCGGGAAAACAGGATATGTGGTCGATCCAGCCGGCAAGAGAATGGGAGACCCGCCCGATGCCTGGAACTTTCTGAGTGACGGATTTCACCCGTCTCTGGTCGGTAATATCGAGACAGTACGCAGTATATTGAAAACATGCTCTATACCGCAAAAAAAAGCAAAAAAACCTGACTGAATATATCCATGCTTACAAATCCATGCTTACGGAGTGATACCAGGAATGATCTGATCCGGACTTACAGTGCTATGTTGACACGTGTGAATTCGAATCCGAGATGCGCATTGGAGGTGATGCCGTCACGATCAGACAATTTTCGGGAAGTGACTATTACGGGGTTCAGAAATCCGATCGCATAGTTGTTGTTATTGCCACGAATTTCAATCAGGCCATTGATTCCCCTACGATGACTGGAGGAGTAATTGTCATAAAATGAGTCGTAATCTCCGGTAGTACTCAGTAAAAAGGCGTCCACGAGTCCGAATGCGAATCCTATCCAGGCACCGGCACCGGCACCGTACTGAATTCCTTTCACGATATCCGATTCACGTGACATGAGACTTATAGCGGTACCGACAATAGCCCCGGTTGAAGCTCCGTAAAAAGTATCAAGCAAAATAATAGTACCGGTTGAATTGGCGGAACTGATAAATCCGTCTACATATATTCCCGAGCTTCCAGTCATATGGGAGAGGTCATATAATCCGGTACCAAGTCCCATGATTGTTCCCAAACCCACTCCAAAGCGGAGCGGATAGTAGTCTATTTCGCTTTTATCCTGAAGGGCGATGGTTGCTCCGCCAAGTGCCGTACCCGTCAATGCGCCGGTAAAGGTGTTCACAGTGACAATTCGAAAGGACTGAGCATGTGTTTGTTGCGATAATGTTACAACTGCATAAAGCAGCAGAAAGGCTGATACCAGGGATTTGCTGAATATGTTCATTGTTTGGAGTCTTGAATTCTGGGTGGTTTTACCAAAGGTAATATTAATGAAAGAGTATCCGAAATCAGGGATTCCCGAGAGCAATAGGTAACACCTTGCCGTTCATAAACTTATGCCCTTTCAATGAAAAGTCAGCTATATACTCCGCAATGTCATCGGATTTAAGTGGTGCCTTGATTCCCGGAAATGCAGTCTCAAACATCTCTGTCTGCACGGCTCCGAGGCAGAGACAGTTAACAGAAATCTCCCGGTTCTTTAGTTCGGCAGCCATACATTCGGTCCAAATAACTAATGCCCCCTTGCTCGTACTGTATGCGGTTAGTCCGGGAAATTTGGAACTTCCCTGATAGCCGCCCATACTGCCGATGGTAACGATATGTGAGTTCTTTCCGAAAAATGGTATTGAAGCGCGTAACAAGCGAACTACCGACATGACATTCAGGTTCCACATTGAATTCCAGTCATTATCGGTTAATTCTCCAAACGATTTTTTTAGCAAACCACCAGCATTATGAATCAGTGAAGTGATTTCAAGTTGTTCTTCGCGGATGAAATCGGTCAGGCGCTGAATGGAAGTGGTATCTGTAAGATCGCAGGAAATGCAATCAATTCGTTTCTGATTTGTATTCTTCAGTTCCTGCAATTTCTCTTCCGAGCGGGCTGTAGCAAGCACCCGGTGCTTGTTGGCAGCGAGATGTCGGGCTGTTGCATATCCGATTCCTTTACTGGCACCAGTGATAAGTATGGTTTTATGTGACATGGAGAAGTCTGTTTGGGTAAACGGTTGTCCTATTACTCAATACACAGTAATGTATTACAAATCAAAAAGGACGTCATTCATTTTGGTCTTGCCCATAAGAATTCCGTTATATCCGATATCCATTGCAAATGTGAACGGCCGTTGAATGGTCGAATCATCTATATCGAGGCGTGTCAGCAACTCTACTTTTCTATTGAGAAAGGCGCCCCGGTGTTCAGCCTTTATCGGATCTGCAGGCGGTAGATCTATCCGTTGCGGATTGACGGGACGTCCATGCTCCCAGAACCGGAAACAAAGATGAGGTCCGGTGGCGAGTCCGGTAGCGCCTACATACCCTATGATCTGTCCCTGTTTGACCTCCGTACCAGATCGCATACCTTCGGCAAATCGAGACATGTGCAAGTAGCCGGTTTCATATATGCTGTTGTGTCGGATACGAATGTAGTTACCGTTGTTACGGTCGTACGAGGCCACTGTGATGACTCCGTCACCTACGGCACGTATGGGGGTGCCGACAGGAGCAGCATAATCAGTTCCGTGATGGGGCATATTTCGCCTCAGTATGGGATGATACCTGCGGTTGGTAAATCGAGAGCTGATACGTGTATAGTCCAGAGGTGCAGCCATAAACTGCCGTCTCATGGAGTTGCCTTGCTCATCAAAATACTCGTCTGAATCGTTTTGGCGATAATGGAATGCGTAATAGTCCGTATTGCGATGGTTGAAGATAGCTGCTTTGATGCGACCGATTTCCGATACCCGATCTTCCACAATTTTCTCTTCAAATAATACGGTAAAATGGTCACCCGGTTGGATACGGTAAAAATCGACTTGCCAGGCGAAAACATCGGCGAGCCGGTGTGTCAGTTGCGGATCCACGTCAATCTCCTGTAATGTCTGATAAACGGATCCCCTGATTTCTCCACTGACTTTACGAGTTCTGACTTCTACCGGTTTGGAATTTCGGGTTACAAATACTGAGTCTCCCAGTTCAAATCGTATAAATTCGGTATGATTTTCTTCGTACACGATATATGCAATCTGACGGTCTTCGTCAGTCATATCGGTCTTAAAATAGAGGTGTAGCGGCCGTCCGGCACGTATCCTTCTTACATCAAAGACATCTGATGAAGCATTTCCTAAATCATGCACCAGATGTGATGAAAGTCCGTTTCTGCGAAGAATGGAAGAGAGGTTCTCGTTGCGTTGAATAACATGTGTTTTCGCATTGAGCGACTCGTCAATTCCGAAAATATTGTATAACGGTTCGGATTCTTCCTGAAAGAGATTGAATTCAGTTTCATCCGGTATCCCGGCAGTTTTTGATTTTTCCGCATGGAAATCACATGACAGGACAATTAAGGAACAGAGTAAAGGCAAGTAGTGAATACGATTCATTAGATATTTGATAATGCTATAAAGTGGTTGCGTTCGGTTTTTCAGGGTGTACACTGTTTTGTAAAAATAACGATAGCAGCAGGTTATTTCCAATAGTATATTATCGCTTTAACGACCGCGTGATAGTTGTAGTAGCTGTTGTTTCTATTCCTGAAGTCCGAAAATAGAGGTTATGATTTCAAAGTGGTATTAAACTAGCGAGGTTGCCATGTTACATCTCCGATATTCCCGGCTCTGTTCTGAAATCTCGCCATTACAAACAGGAGGTCAGAAAGCCGGTTCAGATAAATAATTACCTTATCAGAAACGGGCTCGGATTCCCGGCAGGTGATACAGAGACGCTCTGTCCTCCGGCATACCGTACGGGCAAAATGCAGCAGAGATGCACCGGAAGTACCACCGGGGAGAATAAAGTACTTGATCGGCTCCAGGGCAGACTCCAATCGGTCGATGTCACGTTCCAGAATACGAATATGGTCATCGCCAATGCGTTCAATCCGCTGGTTTTTGTCGAATGGCGTAGCCAGATCCGCCCCAAGTTCAAAAAGTTCATGCTGTAAACGGTACAGTATACCGTCCAGCAATGGGTCGGGCTTCGCACTGCGTACCATTCCAAGAATTGCATTCAGCTCATCCACGGTGCCGTAAGCATCGATACGTGAATGATTCTTGGATACTCTTTGTCCGCCGAAAAGTGTGGTTTCTCCACGATCACCGGATTTGGTATAAATTTTCATCTTTTTATAATACCTAAATTGAGCGATTTTTAATTTCACCGCCCCTCCTTCATCTCATTTGACCAAAAAATCTTTAATCAGTTGGAGGGGAGGTCTCTTTTTTGTTTTCTTATTGAATTTCCGGTCGA
>SLQC01000166.1 GCA_007131625.1 Balneolales bacterium
AACTCGTCAAGCAGTTCATCCTTAATATGACGCTCAAGCCAATATGGGTAAGCCGACTGCCGCTCATATTCTGCGAGCTCGTAGAGAATTTCGGGGTCTTCCATATAACCGGCGTCTCTGGCAACGGCAGCCTTCAGACGAAAATTCATGTAAAGTTCCAGAAACTCTTCCAATCCCTGACCATCTTCCGAATCCGGCAAAAGCACATTCGATTTGTTATACTGTGTTTTCAATTCATTCAGAGTCACCGATTCGTTACCAATTTTGCCGATGACGATTACTTCTTCATTATTGGGTTGTGACGGCTGAAAAATGGTACAGCCAGATACGATGATAAGCGGCACAAGTAAGCTTATACCTACAAATCGGTTCATAATGATTCTGATAATTGCTTGAATAATGACTATACGAAAAAAGTTTCTATACTTTTCATTATAAACTTTAAAGATAGGTTTTTTTACTGACTATTCCGTAGCAAAACGGACGCATTATTACCTTAGTATGAATTACTTTGCGGTTGTTATCAGTAGCGTATATCGGACAGATGATTAATTTGGAAGCGCAATATTTTTGCCGGATCAATATATAGAACGGAAACTTAAAAACCTGCTATGGTGTTATTCCGGTTTTATTGGATTCATGAATTCATCCATGTACGGGATAATGTTATATTTATTAAATGTTATGGGGTTGGAACCCGGAACAGAATCAGAGTCTAAGAGAACAATATCAGATATCAGAGTCTAAGAGAACAATTAGGTGTAATATTATGCAAGAATGGAAGGGACTGAATATTGAGGCGGAAGGAGAAGGGATCTCCAGGCCGCTCAGCCGTAATGTGAATTTGCTCGGTGGCATGCTGGGCCATGCTGTTCGAATGCTGGCTGGTGAAGAGATGTTCAAAATGGTGGAGTCGCTGCGTGAACGGTGTAAATCAGCTTATGAACAGGGGGAGGATAAAGAAGCATTGCGATCGCAGATCCAGAAAGAACTCGGCAATTTGTCACCCACCCAGATAGACTGGCTGCTCCGGGCGTTCACCTCTTTCTTTCATCTGGTCAATCGTGCTGAACAGATCGAAATCACACGGATAAACCGGGAACGGGAACTTAAATCCGACAAGGAGCATCCGCGGGACGAATCGGTCATGCAGGCGATTTATTATCTGAAGTCCCGTAACATTTCCTACGAAGAGTTTACCGGTATCATGGCAGAACTGAATATTGAACCGACTCTTACCGCTCATCCGACCGAAGCCCGACGACGCAGTATCCTGCATATTCAGCAGAGTATCTCCGATCTGGTGATTCGGTTGAATAACGAGTCGTTAATCCCGTCGGAAAAGGAACAGCTACTTTCGGAGCTTTTTTCTCAAATCAGTGTTCTTATTTCCACAGATGATGTGAGGGCATCGAGTCTGAGTGTTCACGATGAGGTCAGAAACGGTCTTTATTTTCTTACCAACTCCATCTGGAATACAGTCCCAAGAATTTTTTCAGACCTTGAAGATGCTGCCGAGTTGTATTATGACAAACGCCCGGTGTTGCCGCCATTTCTGAAATATCGTAGCTGGATAGGCGGCGACCGGGACGGAAATCCCAAGGTGACATCCAAAATGACTGAACAAACACTTCAGCTTCACTACGAGTCTGCCTTTCAGAAATATGATGAAGTACTTAGCAGGCTTTGGTATGAATTAAGCATTTCTTCACGTCATATAAGTATACCCAAATCACTGTCCGATTCCATTCATGAGGATGATCAACGTTGTGATACCGGACTTAATATCAACGCATACTGGCACGAACCGTATCGGTTGAAAGTGCATTTCATACAACACAAACTGGGTCTTCAGAAGAAATCACTGCTTGACAACAGTGCGAAGGGGAAAGGGCCGTATCCGGTTGATGCCTTTCTGGCCGATGTGCAGCAACTGATTACATCATTGCGGGAAGTTGGTTTTGCACAGCTGGCCGATCGCGGAACTCTGCATAAACTGCAATATCAGATTAAAACATTCGGGTATCACCTTGCAGCACTCGATATCCGGCAGCACAGTGAATTATTCGGCAAATGTGTCACCGAAATGCTGAAAGTGGCTGATGTCAGTCCTGATTATCATAAACTGGGAGAGAAGGAAAAAGTGGAACTGTTACAGGATGAGCTGAAGAGTCCACGCCCACTGATACCCCAGCATGTGACCCTGAGCGAGACGTCGGCGGAACTGTTGGATACCTTTGAAGTGACAGCTAATGCATTAAGCCGGGATGAGCGTTCCATAGGAAGTATTATTGTAAGTATGACCCATGAGGTGAGTGATATGCTGGAAATATTACTGATTGCCAGGGAAAAAGGATTGTGGCGGTATGAGAAGGGACGCGTGTTCAGCAAGATTGATGTGGTTCCCCTCTTTGAGACGGTGGAGGATCTTGAAATCAGCAGAAGAGTAATGACCGACCTGTTCCAAAACGATCTATACCGTGGTCACCTGGAGAATCGCGACCAGTTTCAGGAAATCATGCTTGGCTATTCCGACAGCAATAAGGATGGTGGATACTGGATGGCCAATTGGGCGCTGCACAAAGCCCAGGAAGCCCTTACGCTTGTATGTAAGGAACACGGGGTGACCTGCAGGCTGTTTCATGGTCGTGGTGGAACGGTGGGACGTGGTGGCGGACGATCGAGTCAGGCGGTGATGGGACTTCCCCAGGCGTGTCACAACGGAAAAATCCGTTTTACTGAGCAGGGTGAGGTAATTTCTTTCCGGTATGCACTGCCAACCATCGCCCGGCGCCATCTGGAGCAAATTGTCAATGCGATGATCCAGTCGACAGCCCGCGCCACGCGTGAAAAAGACTATCACTTCAGCAGTGATGAACGGGCAGTTGCCATGATGGAGGATTTGTCGATTCGGTCGATGAAAGTGTACAAGAACTTTACCCGCAAGACGGAAGTATGGCAATGGTATGTGGCTATAACACCGATTGAATTTATCAGTGCCCTGCCGATTGCATCACGACCGGTATCACGTAAATCTGGTAGTGAGGTTGATTTTGAAAGCCTTCGTGCCATACCATGGGTCTTTGCGTGGACTCAAACCCGGTACAATCTGCCGGGATGGTTTGGGACCGGTTCGGCTCTCGACTCTTATCTTACAGAAAAACCGGGTGATCTTGAATTGATGCAGCAATTGTACAAAGATTCTCGCTACTTCAGGGCGGTCATTGATAACGCGCAGAGGGAACTTGCCCGAGCCCATCTGGAGATTGCTGAATACTATTCCCGTCAGGTGAATAAAGGGTTTCATGACGATATTGTCTCGGCATTCAACAAAGCCCGGTCGGTATTGTTGAAAATATCCGGTGAAGAGGAGCTGCTTGCCAATAATCCGGTGATTCAGAAATCGATCGCCCTCAGAAATCCCTATACCGATGTTTTGAATCTGATTCAGATTGAACTTATGCACCGAAATCGCGATAATAAACAGAAATCTGCCAAACTCCGGCATGCACTGTTTTCCAGTATCAACGGGATTGCGGCAGCGATGCAAAGCACCGGATAATAGTTACTAAATCTGCAATATATGCAACTGGATCTGGCCACACCGGCACTGCTTTTTCCGGCAATATCATTGTTACTGCTGGCGTATACAAACCGTTTTCTGACGCTGGCTACGCTGATCCGCAATCTACATCAGCGGTATCAAAAGGAAAATGATCCGCAGCTGGTATATCAAATTCGCAATCTCCGGCACCGTACCAGATTGACCCGGGATATGCAGGTTCTGGGGGTGGTAAGCCTGTTTCTCTCCGCACTCTGTATGCTGCTCCTGTTTCAAGGCTACATGAATGCAGCGAAATATACATTCGGGGCAAGTCTGATTTTTCTGCTTGTATCGCTGGCGTTATCAATCTGGGAGATTCAAATATCCATCCGGGCACTAAATATCCAGTTACGAGATATGGGTGAGGATGAAAGCGACAGGGACGTGGAGGTATAGGCGTATAACAAAAAAAGGAAGCCCCGGACAGAGTCAGTATCCGGGGCTGAAAACTTAGAGGTCAATGTAGTTTATTAGTGTCCTGTCCATGCAGTGCTGTTTCGCTTGCTGCACTTACTATAAGTACGAACACCAACGAAATATGTTGCATGTTTTTTAAATTTTTTATAAGGAAAAAATCGTGCGTTGGAGAGCCCCTGCTCTTTTCATGTGTGTGTTTTTCCATTCCATGCTTTCCGCATATTGTGCGTGTCTACGATATATCATCGTATATAAACACCATTCCCGAGCTGAGAAAGTTCATCACCTGTAAACAAGTATCCGGTCGCAAACTTACTTCTCGAGGTGTCCGACAGGATAATATCAGTTGCGGACAATAATCATGCCTTCCAGTCGCCTCGCCTGATCTGCAATATTTGAGTCTTCGTATTCATTGAGTATACGTTCCACAAGCAATTTAGCGCGGGCGTGGTCCTCCGCTTCCATGTATGCCCGGGCGGCATTGAGAAGATTTTGAGGTGTTGTAGATTCGTTTTCATCCCATTCGGCTGCCTTGACGAAGATGTCGGCAGCTTTTTCATAGTCGCCGATATTTGCCAGGATTACAGCATGAAAGGCAATAGGACCTACACCCAGAATACCGGAGGGAGGATTAAAATGTTCGATATATCTCAGAGCTTCGTTATAATTTTCGAGTTCGGCTTCGGCAACGGCAGCGTAGTAACGAGCAAGGTTACCGGCACTGGTGCGTCCGTAATTGCTAATAATATCGATCAGACCCGGTTGCATATTTGCATCGGCGCCATAGAGTGCAATTTCATATTCACCTTGTTGAAATGCCTGTTCTACATGCACCATCAGTTCCTGGGCTTTCTGTTCTTGGGCCTGATTATAGAAATAGTAGGCGATACCACCACCTATAAGTACAACAACAGCGACAGAAACGGCAATAACAGCAGTCAGATTGCGCTTCAAAAAGCTGGTAAACAGGTAGTAACTGGTAAGTAGAGGATCCGTCTCGAGTTGTTCTTTAGTGAGTCGCTTGGCCATAAGTGAATTGGGAATCTAATAAAAAAGGTGTATTAAAAAGTGAGCTAAATATATGACTGTTTCGCCAGATGACAAAATCAGGAGTCGCGCAATTCGGCTTCTACCAGTTGTCCGTTGGTCAATCGGTAGATAATCGGTGTTTTTTCAGCGATACGGGTGTCGTGTGTAATCAGGACTATAGCCGTTTTTTCTTTCTCCCTGAGATTGAACAAAAGAGAAAGAAGTTTTTCTGTGTTTCTTTCGTCCAGATTGCCGGTCGGCTCATCTGCCATGATGATTTCAGGTTCGTTCATAAGTGCCCGGGCTACTGCAATACGTTGCTGTTCACCGCCTGAAAGTTCCGATGGACGGTGATCCATACGATTTTTCAATCCGGTCTCCTCCAGTAAATATTCGGCACGGCGACGAATCTCGGACATCGGCTTGCCTGCGATAAGTCCAGGCATAAAAACATTTTCCAGTGCAGTGAACTCGGGAAGCAGATGATGAAACTGAAAAATAAATCCAATTTTACGATTTCGAAACCGGGCGAGCTTTTCATCGTCCATCTGCGCTAAGTCTTTATCCCGGAAACGGATTACCCCGCGATCAGGCCGGTCCAAACCGCCCAGAATATGAAGTAATGTACTTTTACCGCAGCCACTGGCACCGACAATCGCTGTGAAACCGTTTTGTCGGATGGTAAAATCAACACCTCGAAGCACATGTACAGGCTCAGTCTTTCCGGTATAGGTTTTATGGATATTTTCAGCGTGTATGAGAATATCGGAGTTCATCAGTTAGATGATTTATTTTCAAAAACGGGGAATATGACGGGGTCAATGGCAAGGCATTTACCGGTATCCGAATCAATTTTGGTGATGAGTCCACAAATTCGGTTATCGCCGTTTGCAGTTTTGTACTTGTGCGGAGTTTGGATCAGGAATCGTTTGATGGCCGTTTCTTTGTCCATACCGATGACAGAGTGATAGGGTCCGGTCATCCCCACGTCGGTGATGTATCCGAGTCCTTTTGGCAGTATGCGGGCGTCGGCTGTGGGAATATGGGTATGGGTTCCGGCCACGACGGAGGCTTGTCCGTCGACGAACCACCCAAAGGCCATTTTTTCGGCTGTAGCCTCTCCGTGAAAATCGATAAATATAATATTGGTTTGCTCGCGGATTTTTTCCAGAGCACGTTCCGCTTCCCTGAACGGATCATCGATGGGCTGCATGTATGTCCGCCCCTGCAGGTTGATAACCCCGATTTTGTGTGCAGTATTTGGAATGTCGTAGACACCGTATCCGTAGCCATGCGCTCCTTTCGGGTAATTCATGGGTCGGAGCAGCCGGGTGTCGGTTTTCATGTAAGGATAGATTTTCCATTTGGCAAAACTGTGATTGCCGCCGGTGAGTACATGAACACCGAGTCCGTAAAGAGTCCGTATGATTTCTTCATTGATACCCATTCCCTCATGGGAATTTTCTGCATTTGCAATGACAAAATCGGCTTCGTATTTGGTTATCAGCGAGGGGAGGAGCGTTTCCAGTAGCGAGAGGCCGGGTGAACCAACTATGTCACCGATGAACAGTACCTTTACTGGGTTTGACATGAAAAAAATGGGCTTGTGGATATCTGCTTCGGATTCATAAAAAAAACGCTAATGAAGCAGGCACAAGACAAGCTACCGTCAATGACAGTGCGGGCATCCACTCGAACCGGGTCTGCCTTCCACTATTCACCGGAGTGACATGAGGCCTGGCATTGCCGGACGAAGTTAAACGCCCTGGTTTTTAAGTGTTGTGCTTGTTTATGTTAATCCTGCCTCAAAAGCGCTTAAAAAAGCAGTGACGAATCACCACTTCTTAAATATCGTCATTTCTGACTTCAATGTCATCTAAAATCTCAATTAAAGATTCGTTTATTTCCGAAAAAACGACTTGGGGATCAGTACCGCCTGGTGGTTTTAGGCCGCTGTTATTCAGAAACAGTTCCTCTGCTATACTGAGGCAGGCAAGTACCATGATGGTTGATTCCGACTGGTTTAGCAGCGCTTTCCGGAATTCCTGGAATCGTTTGTCTACATACCCGGCGATCTCATGCATCATCTCTTCGTCCCCCTCGTTGACTTTCAGGGGATATTGCTTGCCCAAAATGGTGACTTTAATGGGTTTCATATGTTTAAATTTTCTGATTTATAATGCCAGATGGAATATCCATGTGATAAATCATGTGTCTGTATACCAGAAATCCCGGTCATGGTTGTCAGGTATTGCGGGATTCGGTGAGATGCCGGTCGATTTTGTAAATAAGTTCAGTGATTTGCTGCCGCAATACGATTCTTTCGTTGTTGCTCGGATTATCAAACAAAGTGGGAACTGATTCATCTTGGTTCCTGGCACCGGCTGCAGGATTATCCCCATCTTTGTTGTCTTGATTAACAACGCCTGACAGTGTATCCGGAACCGGATTGGACTCCGGTTGTCGGGATAGCTCTGTATTCAGTTCGTCGATTTTTCTGTTGGCTTTGGCCAATTGTATACGAACCTCGCGAAGTTCCCGGATTAACGTCTCGTTTTCTCCAGCCAGTTGACGCTTTTCATTTTTCAGGTATGACAAGCCCGACTGCAACCGGGACAGCAGCTCTTGAAACTCTTTGTAGTATGATTGATCGCGGTATGTCACGTTCGCGCTCCGTTTGTATGAACGCTATATTTTGAAGTGTGACTAAGGCTAAGAGCGTAATTCTGTTGCGAATTCCGACCCGAGTTTTTTTTTTTTTTTTTTAATAACCGGATCAACATCCTTAATCGTCAATGTTTTTGCATTATCCTGAAACGTCAGACGAAATGCAATGCTTTTTTGATTTTTTTCCAGGGATCCGCCTTCAAACACATCAAAGACCTCAACGGTTTTAAGTTGACTCCCGCCAATAATATACATGCTTTTTTCCAAATCTCCCGACGCAACATTCTTGTTCACCACCAGAGAAAGATCGAACGCAAAGGAGGGGAACCGGGAAACTGGCTTGTAGGTTCGGGATTCTGATTTTTGGACAAGATTCTGCAGAAGGTCAATCTGAAGGTCAGATGAAAATGAGGGGACTTCGACCTCGGTTCGTTTGTTCCATTCCGGACTCACCGGTGACAAAGCTCCGAGAATTAACGGTTTGGAATTGCCGGATCGATCGGATTGGCCGTCAAAACGGTCAGGGTGCAATTTGCTCCCTTCTCGTGCTGTGAGTAACAGCTCATCCCCGGATAGACGCCATTCGACGGCTTGATCAAGTCCCAACTGCTGCATAACAGACTGGACCAGGGCTTTCAGATCAAATATATCGTAGTTCCTTGCTGGTGATTTCCAATGATCGGAGTGCGCTTGACCGGCGATCCCGATATGAAGGTGGGTGGATTCGTGAATTCCTTCGATCCAGGTTCCCCCGTCATCCGTTTTACGGAAAATATTGCCGATTTCGAAAAACTGCACACCGTTGATTCCCCGGTTGAAATTGTAGGCCGCCGATCGAAGAAATCCGTAGAGCAGACTGGTTCGCAGCAACGCCTGATCTTTTGTGATGGGATTCAACGTCGGCACCACGACAGATTTACCGCCAAGAGGTTCATATAAATGCTCCGGCAACAGGCTGTTGGTGTAGATCTCTTTTAGACCGGCAGCAACAGCAGTGCTGCGCACTTTCTCAAGGAACTGTTCCCGGAAAGGTACGGGCTCCGGCTGGGCTATGGTGATCCGTTCCGGATCAGGGATGTTGTTGTAGTCAAAAATCCGGGCGACTTCCTCGATCAGATCGATCTCGGAGGTGATGTCGGGCCGGAAAGTTGGCACCGTACAGCGCCAGATGGTTGATGTATTATGATCGGACCGGTCCGACGCGGCAACGGCTTTCCCCGATTTTTGTTCAATGGTATCAAAGGTATCAAATTCAAGCCGTTCCAGTATCTGAACAACTTTTCCGGCGTCAATCGGAACCCCGAGAAGCAGGTTGTTGCGTTCATGACGCAATTCGATCTCGAGTGGTTCGGTTCGGACAGGATGGACATCTGCTATTCCATTGATGTTGCCACCGCAGATCTGCCGGACAAGCTCCGCACAGCGCAGCGCTGCTGTTTTTGTGATATTGGGGTCCACACCCCGCTCGAAACGGTATGAGGAGTCGGTCTGCAGTGCGAGGTTACGTGCGGTTTTCCGGATGCCGGTCGGTTCGAAATAGGCTGATTCTATGAGCAGATCGGTTGTGCCGGCAGTAATTTCGGAGTTATGCCCTCCCATGACCCCGGCCAGGGCCACCGGTTTTTCCCCGTCGCAAATAAAAAGTGATCCCGCTGGAATGGTACGTTCCACCTCATCCAGTGTGGTAAATTTCATTTCCCTATCGAAAGAGCGGACATTTATGCGGCCGCCGGAGAGCAGCCGGTAGTCAAAGGCGTGCAGTGGCTGTCCCAGTTCATGAAGTACAAAATTGGTGATGTCGACGACATTATTGATCGGACGCAAGCCGATGGACTGCAACAGATTCTTCATCCATCCGGGCGATTCGCCGACAGTGATGCCGCAAATCAGGATGCCGGTATAGCGATGACATTTGTCGGTGTCGGTAATGCCTATGGTACCCTTTTCAAGCCGGCCGGTGATATCGGGCAGCGCATCCAGTGGCTTTTGTAATCTAGCTCCGGTAACGGCAGCCAGGTCACGCGCAACACCCAGGTGACAGGTGGCATCCGGACGGTTTGGAGTGAGGCCGATCTCATATACGGTATCTCTGTAGGTCGTCACTACATCGGTGAAAGGTGTACCCGGTGTAACGCTGCCGTCCAGTACCATGATCCCGCTGTGGTCATCACTCAGACCGAGTTCATCTTCGGCGCAGATCATTCCGGCTGATTTCTGACCGCGTATTTTGGCCTTGCGGATTTTGAATGGCGATCCGTCGGGCAGCGGCACCGGCAGTACCGATCCGACCGTAGCCACCGGTACTTTCTGTCCCGCCTCCACATTGGGTGCCCCGCAAACAATTTGAGACGGTTCCTTGTCACCAATATCCACGGAGCAAACTACGAGGCGATCCGCATCAGGGTGTGGTTGCACATCGAGAACTTCCCCGACTACGATGCCAGTTAAATCAGATCCGGTTTGTTCAATTTCTTCTACTTCCAGGCCGGTAAGCGTAAGAATATCGGCCGTTTCCAGTGGATCCGGGATCTGAGAGAGGTATCGGGACAACCAGTTGTAGGAAATCTTCATCGGAATTGGTTTGGAACGGGTTTAATAGTAACCGGGATTGGTAATAGTGTCGTTATCGAGTTTGACAATGTCGTTGTTTTAAAAAAAACTGTTGTAAATACTGAATGTAAAAATAAGTGACTGTATGGAAAAAAAGTGCTATTAAGAACAAAAAATAGATGGTTTTTGTCAACCGGGATCAGGGAAACTGATTCAGAAACCGCAGATCGTTGTCATATAACAGGCGAATGTCATCGATTTCGTAACGCGACATGGTGATGCGTTCCACACCCATGCCGAAAGCAAAGCCGGTGTATCTTTCAGGATCGATGTCAACGGCTTTCAGTACATTGGGATGGACCATGCCGGCTCCGAGAATTTCCATCCACTGACCGGGTCGGTTGCCGGTTTCCCACCATATATCCATTTCGAGGCTGGGTTCGGTAAACGGAAAGAATGAAGGCCGAATGCGGTATTTGAGGCCTTTGCCGAAGAGATGGCCGGCAAAGGTGATGAGTGTGTGTTTCAAGTCTGCCAAACTGACGTTATTGTCGACATAGAGACCCTCGACCTGGTGAAACAGGCAATAGGATTTGGCGGTGATGGATTCGTTGCGGTAGACCCGACCCGGCATAATAGCCCGAACCGGCGGTTTTTGCTCCTTGAGCAGGCGAATCTGAACCGGTGAGGTATGGGTGCGAAGAACCAGGTTACGGGACGGATTCTGTTCGTCCTTACGGATGAAAAATGTATCCTGCATATCCCTGGCCGGATGTTCCGGTGGGAAATTAAGTGCTGTAAAATTGTGGAAATCATCTTCCAGCTCCGGTCCGTCGGCAATGGTGAAACCGAGACGATAAAAGATGGATTTAATTTCCTCAAGTGTCTGGGAGAGAGGGTGTGTAGATCCAATCTGCGGAGGGACGGGTGGAAGGGTCGGATCGTCGGTTGCCGATTTTTTGTAAGTAGATTGTGAGGAGAGTTCTGCTTTGGCTTCTTGAAAACGGGAAGTCGCCAGTTTTTTAAGGGAATTCAGCTCCTTACCGAGTCGGGCACGTTCTGTTGGATCGGCTTTTCCGATACCCGCAAGCATATCAGAGATAATGCCTTTTCGTGAGAGATATTTGAGACGAAACGCCTCCAGGGCATCAACGGAATCAAGGGAGAAAGAGGTAATCTCTTTTTTAACGGTGTCGATATCGGAAATCTCAGTCATGACTGAAGTTGATCGGTACGATGAAAAGGAAAAGGATTCCAGTGTGAAAAAGGATTCCAGTGTGACAACATAAAAAAACCGGCAGCATCAGGAAGATACTGCCGGTTAGCAATCGGAATAAAACTCAAGATTTTTTTTGTGCCGCTTCTACAACAGCAGTAAACGCTTGAGGGTCATTCACAGCCAGGTCGGCAAGCACCTTTCTGTTAATTTCCATCTCATGGGTTTTCATAGCTCCCGTAAGTCTGGAATAGGTGGTGCCGTTGAGACGGGCTGCGGCGTTGATACGGGTAATCCAGAGTTTTCTGAATTCTCTTTTGCGAACTCTCCTGTCGCGGTACTGGTATTGAAGGGCTTTATCCACCGCATTTTTAGCGACAGTATAGACCTTGCTTCTTGCACCCCAGTAACCTTTCGCTTGGTCAAGGACCTTTTTGCGACGGCGACGGGAAGCCACATTATTGGTCGAGCGTGGCATTTTATCAGTATTTAATGGTTAATAGAAAAAATCAGGAATAAGGAATCAGTTTCCGCATACGCGGTTCATCGACTTTGGCAACCAATGTAGCGATACGCAGGTTGCGTTTTCTTTTCGGAGATTTTTTTGTAAGGATATGACTGGTGAACGCTTTTTTTCGTTTTATTTTACCGGTCCCGGTAAGTTTAAAACGTTTTTTGGCGCCACTGATCGTTTTCATTTTTGGCATGATTAAACCAGAAATTGGTTAAAATTTTGCAAGTGCGAAAGATAGTAAAAAAGTGTCTTAGCAGCAAAGGCCAAGTGAATCAAATATGGAAGGCAAACGAATCATATATGCAAAGACATAACAACCCGGTCCAAAAATATTGCCGATCTCAACGTTTTCAGGATACCTGCTTACTGATCATGCAAGCTGACTATTGATCCATACAACCTGTTCCTGCACTATGAGTGCTATTTTGAACCAAGGCCTTTGGACGGTGCGAATACCATCGACATGCGTTTTCCCTCAAGTTTGGCCGGTGTTTCAATTTTGGCCAGTTCTTCGAGGTCTTCAGCAAGGCGGTCAAGTAGCTTCTTGCCCTGATCGCTGTAAATAATATCCCGGCCTTTGAACTGCACGGTAGCTTTTACCTTGTTTCCATCCTTCAGAAAGCCTTCCGCATGGCGTTTCTTGAATTCGTAGTCATGGTCATCTGTTTGAGGGCGGAATCGCAACTCTTTCAGCACAACAACATGCTGCTTTTTTTTGGCCTCTTTCTCTTTTTTCTTCTTTTCAAATACATATTTACCGTGGTCCATTATTTTACATACGGGAGGATCGGCATTGGGGGCTACCTCGACGAGATCATTGTTGAGTTGCATAGCCAGCTCAATAGCTTCTATGATAGGCAATATGACATGTTCGTTGTCAGGCTTGATGACTCTAACTACTTCTGCCCGAATATTCTCGTTCACTCGCTCTTTCGGTTCCGATCTGCGAACGGGATTACTTTTAAATCTTTTTCCGATGGTTGTTTCTCCTTTTTATTGCTGGTTATGACGATATCGGAATTCCCACATGGAAAAACCGCACACATTGACGTCGGAACGGCTCCTATGATAGAATACCGTTTACCTGCTTGTCGTCCGGCAGTACTTTATCGTCCACTTCTTTTTTTATAATCGATATAAATTTTGAAAAATTAAAGCTGCCAATATCACCTTTTTTATGCTTTCTCACTGACACGGTTTGATTTTCCAACTCTTTTTCTCCTACTATTAACATAAATGGGATCTTGTTGGTTTCCGCATTCCTTATTTTCGCCCCGATCTGCTCGCTGCGAAGATCGGTCTTAACCCGTATCCCAACTTCCGAAAGTTGCTGCCGGTATGATTCCGCAAGCTCATTGAACTGGTCCGACACCGGTATGATCACCGCTTGCTGTGGACTTAGCCAGAGCGGAAAATACCCGGCAAAATGCTCGATCAGTATACTGGTAAATCGCTCCAACGACCCAAAAGGTGCCCGGTGAATGATAACCGGCCGATGTTTCTGGTTGTCCGATCCGATATAGGTCAGGTCAAACCGCTCCGGCATGACATAGTCGACCTGGACCGTGCCCAGCTGCCATTTACGACCGAGTGCATCTTGGATGACAAAATCAATTTTCGGGCCGTAAAAACTGGCTTCTCCTTTGTCAATCTTGTAATCAAGATCCATCTCGTCGGCAGCTTCACGAATTTCCTGTTGGGCGCGATCCCACAACTCACGCTCTCCACCGTACTTTTCGTCATTCTCGTCGCGGAAGGAGAGACGAATGTCCACTGGCATATTGAAAGTGGAAAAGACATACCGGGTCAGATCGATGCAGTTTTTGATTTCGTCCTTAAGCTGATCATTGGTACAGTAAATATGGGCATCGTCCTGGGTGAATCCGCGTACACGGGACAAGCCGTTGAGCTCGCCGGACTGTTCATAGCGGTAAACGGTGCCGAACTCCGCGAGGCGGACCGGCAGGTCGCGATAGCTCCTCATTTCATGGTCGTAGATACGGTGATGATGCGGACAGTTCATCGGTTTGAGCAGGTACCCTTCATCATCGACCTCCATGGGGGCGAACTGCGAATCCTGGTAATAGGGATAGTGCCCCGACGTCTTGTATAGCTCAAGGTTACCAATGTGAGGTGTAATCACTTCCTGATAGCCGCGGCGAAGCTGCTCCTCACGCAGAAATGACTCCAGGGCCCGGCGTAAAATTGTGCCATTGGGAAGCCACATCGGCAGGCCGCTTCCGACCATCCGGTCGATCATGTAAATACCCAGCTGCGGACCCAGTTTTTTGTGATCCCGCTTCTTTGCTTCCTCCATCTGGTTCAGAAAGGCGTCGAGCATCGATTTTTTCGGAAATGTGATACCATATATTCGAGTCAGCTGCTTGCTCGTATTGTCGCCCCGCCAGTAAGCCCCGGCGGTATTGAGCAGTTTGATCGCCTTGATTCGGCCGGTGTCGGGGATATGAGGACCGCGGCACAGATCCGTGAAATTCCCCTGTTTGTAGAAACTGATGGTACCGTCTTCCAGTCCCTCCAGCAGATCCAGTTTATAGGGATCATTCTTCTTTTTGTAGTACCCGATCGCTTCGGATTTCGAAAGTTCAAACCGCTCAAACCGGTTTTTCTGGCGCACCAGCTCCTGCATCTTGTCCTCAATTTTTGGGAGGTCCTCGTTGCCGACTTGTCGGTCACCGAAATCGATGTCATAATAGAAGCCCTGCTCTACGGGCGGACCGATACCCAGCTTCACGTCCGGATAGAGCGCTTCAACTGCTTCGGCCAGTATATGGGCGGAGGAGTGCCAGAATGCGTATTTGGCATCCTCATCGTCCCAGGTGTTGATGGCTATACGGCCACCGGATGTGAGTGGACGGTGAAGGTCGTAGATGGTGTCAGCCACCGTGACACTCAGCGCTTCCCTGGCTAGCCGGCCGGAAATGGATTTTGCAATTTCATATCCGGTAACGCCGGTGGCAAAGGTTTTTTCCGATCCGTCGGGAAAGGTGAATATCAATTTGATATCGGTTTTGTTGGACTGGTCTGACATGTACTGTTAATAGCTTGCAATGGTTATACGACAATATGCCCGGATCATTGTGATTCAGGCCGTTTTACGTTGCTACAATATAAGAGGTAATTGTATGGTACCGAAAGTGAAAAAAACAGGGGTATCTGATGCTGTGTCAACGGGATTCCTCGATCAAACATTAAAACGGATGAGCATGACATCGCCGTCTTTAACCGTGTATCCCCTGCCCTCGGATCGCATTTTCCCGGCTTCTCTGGCTGCCGATTCAGATCCGGCAGTGATGAAATCGTCGAATGCGATGGTTTCGGCACGAATAAATCCCTTTTCAAAATCGGTATGGATAACACCGGCCGCCTGTGGGGCTTTGGTGCCTTCCCGGACCGTCCATGCACGCACTTCTTTCGGTCCGGCGGTGAAAAAGGTGATCAGCCCGAGATCTTCATAAGCAGCGGATATAAACCGGTTAAGCCCGGATTCTTTCAGATTCAGTGACGCCAGGAACTCGCGTTTACCTTCGTCGTCCAGTTCGGCGATTTCCGATTCAATTTTGGCACAGACGATGGTAGTTTTAGCTCCCTCCTGATCAGCATACTCCCGGACTTTTATAACGTTGTGATTCCCGTTGCCGTCGGGGAGATCATCTTCGCTGACATTGCAGAGATAAAGCACTTTTTTGGCCGTCAGCATATAAAGTTCCTGGAATGCGGGATGAGTCGGATCCCAGTTATCGTAAGTGCGCACTGATTTTCCCTGTTCAATATGTTTTCTCAGTCCGGTCAGCATTTGCAACTGGTTCAGAATGGTTTTTTCACCCGATTTAGCCATTTTTCTGGTGCGCTCCTCCCGCCGTTCGAGGGTCTCCAGATCCTTGAACAACAATTCGCTTTCGATGATCCCAATGTCACGGACAGGATCTATTCCGCCTTCCACATGGGTGACGTCATCGTCTTCAAAGCACCGGATGACATGGATGATCAGATCGACATCGCGGATATGCGATAAAAAGGCGTTCCCTTTTCCTTTACCTTCTGAAGCTCCTTTAACCAGTCCGGCGATGTCGACAAACTCGATGGTGGTAGGGGTGACCGCTTTCGGTTTGACCAGTTCGGCCAGCTGGTCCAACCGTTTGTCAGGCACCGGTACGATGCCCACATTCGGATCAATGGTACAAAATGGGAAGTTTTCCACTTCGGCACCGGCGTTGCTCAGGGCATTAAAAAGACTGGATTTACCCACATTCGGCAATCCGACAATTCCACATTTCAGACTCATAAATTTACGTTCGCAATGATAGGGTTACTTATGTTCAAGTTGAAATGGAGCGGTGATATGGTTTTTGTGGCAGTGTCAGCGCCGTTTGATCCGTTTCTTTTTTTTGCGGAGTGGTTTGCTCTGACTGCCGGATTCGGATTTTCCGCCTGATTCAGGCATAGCATTGCCTGATGCATTTGACTCGGCATTCGGCGCTGTATTTGGATCGGAATTTAGTGATGATAACGATTCGGAACCTGGAGTTGCACCCGTTTCTGAGTGTGTTGTCTTATCTGACGTGGCATCAGGTATTTCATCCTTTGGCTGATCCCTTTTTGATTTCGGTTTGCGGGCAGGCTGATCGACCAGGCCGCGACCCTCCTTTCTGAGGAGGTTTTCTTTCCCAAGGGAAAGGAACGCCGCATCCAGAATACCGTTTACAAAACGGCCGGATTTGGCGGTAGAGAATTTCTTTGCGATCTCTATCGCTTCATTGATCGTGACTTTTGCAGGGATGTCCTCAAAAGCAATCAGTTCAGTGATGGCCAATTGAAGGATCAGCCGGTCCAACAGAGCCAAACGATCGATTTCCCAGTTGGCAATATGGGCTCTGATGATGTCATCGGTTTGATCACTTTGGTCCAAAGCACGCAGAAACAGTCGTTCTGCAAAAGCGAGTCCGGCCGGATCATCGACTATCTCGGTTTTAATAATTCTCTGGATTACCTGTTCGGGAGGGTTATCGCCGATTTGGGCGGCATAAAATGCCTGAAGGACGGTTTCCCGTATTTTTCGCCTGTTGGACATATTCTGATGTTATATAAATACTACTTCTCTACTTTCTACCATTCTGGAATTCTACCATTTTAAAATTTTAAAATGGTAGAATTCCAGAAACGCCCGACAAGATACGCAATAAGTGGCAAAATTATGGATGTGAATTTTGCATGCGTTATGTATCATGTTAAACAAGTTTATTGATTTTTTGGCTACTGAGCAGCAAAGATATAACCATTCTAATTTCCAATACGTATCCCTGGATTGATATCAGAAAGGGTTTCAGCATGATATGCGCATAATCTATACTTACTTACGGGTTATTTTAGCTTTGATCTAAAATATTAAGAATTATTAAAATTAATTTGACATTTGTATTGATGGGGGTAGATTGTTGATAGCAGCGCATCGTTCAGACCGCATCACCCGCAAAATCGCAGAATAATCTGAACGGTTGATTATCAAGTCGGTGACTTTTAAACCTGCCGATCGCACCCTCGTTCACTTCAACTTGCTGACGGCCGGAATCCTGGCGAAACCACAATAAGGCGCTTATGGCAGCGTGCCTTGGTATTCCGATCTTGAAGGAGTATCATAAATAGTAAACGTAACTTGTGATTGAAATTTTAATATATGTTTCAGTGTATTACAATTAATCTAAAATGTAAAATATAATAATGGATTAATATGACAATTTTACTTGAAAAATCTTTGAAATATTTAAGTATGCGTAGATATTTATTATTCGGTTTTATCCTCATTTTGTCTATTATTATTTCATCAAGTTTTACCGGTTGCAATCTGCTTGATAGTACAGATGAAGTCGGTTGTGACCCGTCTTTTACATGCAGCATAGCGGATAGCGATAAATGGACTTATCTTGGCTTGGGAAGTGAGACGATTTTATCTATCGCCGTTAATCCATGTAATGCCGGGCATATACTGGCCGGCGGAAGAGGCATTTACCGAAGTACAGATTGTGGAGAATCCTGGGAACAGGTATGGGAAAGCGGGATGGTCACGCAAATTGTATATGATCCAAAAAATCCTGATATCGTTTATGCCAATTCTCGCGGAATGATCCGCAGCATGGACGGCGGATAGTCCTGGACGGAAATCAACAATGGCCTCTCCGACCATCTTAATTGGGAAACAACGGTCATCTCTGTGGCTGTTCACCCCGGTAATCCAAAACGGATATATGCAGGAACAGGTGGATTTCATGGTGGATGGTTGTTTTATTCGGACAACAGAGGAGATGAATGGAAACCGGTACCGGAAAGAGGGCATAATCGGTTTCTACTAAACGGCATAAATTCGATAACAATAAATCCCTTGAACAGCAGAGATATATGGGTAGCAACATCACGTCGAAGCAATCTGCTACACTCAGAAGATCATGGCATAACATGGAGACTTGTTGATTTCATAGATGCCGGGCGAATAGTGGATCCCATAAAATTTAATATACAAACCTCTAAACTATATGCCATGGTAGGAGAACATGGCCTATATAAAACTTCAATCCAAAAGCTCAACTGGATCAAAATACCCATGCCGGATAGCTTGAAAGTTTTTCCCGTCGGATTGGAGTTTACAGGACCTGAAAATCGAATTCCAATATTAGCAACCGGGCACGGGGTTCTTAAAAAATCAAATGGGAATTGGATGCCGAAGAATGAAAACTTTCCTAATCCACATGTTCGGTCTATGACGACACCAAACGGCAAAATCTTTTATACGGGCATAACCAGATCAACATCGTTGAATTCACCGGGAGGTATCTATGTGCGGAAATTTGAGTAACGTCTAACCCGGATTTCTCACAGATATTTTGATATATTTTCATAATTAACTGGAGGGCAAAGAGTAATGCTCGTTCTTCAGAGCGAGGGATATGTGCAGA
>SLQC01000258.1 GCA_007131625.1 Balneolales bacterium
TCGTCATTATAACATTGAATTGCCATGATAGAACTGCATCGCCCGGAACAGGATAAATTTGCCGATGAAATCGACGACCGCCTGAATGCGATGGTTGTGGCCTTTCGGTCGGTTGTGCATCCCGGATCGCCGGATAGTGATCGACAGAATTCCTCTCCACAAACATCCACTCCACTTCCGCACATCCGGGAGAGCGGAAAGATGATATCCAGAAAGGAGGAGATTTTCACCTGGCTGGATGAGCTTGATCGGGAACTGCAGCAGCAGCGATCCGTGTCGGGCGACAGCTGCTACATAGATCCGGAAAGCGGAAAAATTTGTTGACATAGTTCATGGATTTTTCCGGGTGATGTCTCATGATCATACCGAATAAAAAATTTCACCTTTGAATCCTTCTTCCCTACCCGTTATCTTTACCTCCGTACTTTTCAGGTCGCGACCTATTCAAATAAACATATAAGCAGGTCTCGGAATAATTTCTATCCCGGCATTATGATGCCATTAACAATTTTAACGACCAATTCAGTGCAATGGAACTCAGTATATCAGGTAAAGTGATCGATGTCCTCCAGGAAATGTCCGGCGAGGGTCGCAACGGGCCATGGCGTAAACGGGACTTTATTATAGAGACTCAGGACAACTATCCCAAAACCATCTGCATGACTCAGTGGGGCGATCAGATCGATGCCACACAGGTGCAAAAGGGTGATTTGATCAAAGCGCATATTGATATTCAGAGCAGGGAGTATAACGGCCGCTGGTACACGGATGTAAAGGCCTGGCGCGTGGAACAGGACAGCGGGGCATCCGGTGGTAAAGAGCCGGACGGTCAATCTTCTATGGGAGTGGGCATTCCAGGTAAAGTACCCGAGGGAAATCGCTATTCGGGACAACCGAACAATGATCCGGCATCGTCACAGAGTTCCGGCGGCAATCCGTTCCAAATTAACGAAGATATCGACGACGATCTGCCATTCTGACGGAATTGCATATTCGGGATTGCACATTTGGGATTGCATATTCATGGTCAAGAGCTTTTTTGCAATATATGTCATAACTATTTGATAGCTTTTTTTCTCACTCCCAAATCGCCGTTTCAAATCGTCCCTCCGAGTTTGCTGCTGCACGAAACATGCCGGGAGAGCTGTATTCGAATACGATATTGCCGTATTTGTCAACTGCGATGATTCCACCGTCGCCTTCATTGAGCTTATCGTGAATCACAATGCGTGCTGCCTCTTCCAGAGTTGCACCACTGTACTCCATGATAGCACAAACCTGATACGCCACAGCATTCCGGATGAATTTTTCGCCGTGTCCGGTGGCCGATACCGCACAACTGTTGTTGTCAGCATAAGTACCGGCGGCGATAACAGGTGAATCACCAACTCGTCCCGGCTTTTTATTGGTCATCCCACCGGTGGATGTTCCGGCGGCCAAATTACCGTCGCGATCGAGGGCGGCCACACCAACAGTGCTGTAATTGTGACCGAGGATTACCGCCGCCTGCTCCCGAGCCTGTTCAAGCTGTTTGCGCCGACGGTCAGTGCTGAAGTACCTGTTATCCACACGTTCGACATCTGTTCCGTCAGCGAACCGCTCGGCCCCGTCAGAGGCGAACATGACATGCCGACTCTCTTCCATCACCTTGCGAGCCAGTGTGATGGGATTCTTCACGGTCCGAACTCCGGCCACAGCTCCGGCGTTGAGGTCGCGTCCATCCATAATCGAAGCATCCAGTTCGTGCTTTCCTTCGCTGGTAAAAACAGACCCTTTACCAGCGTTGAACCACTCGTCATTTTCCAGATACCGGATGACCTCCTCCACCGCGTCCAGGCTGCTACGCCCGTCAACAAGCAGATCACGACCAATCTTAAGCGCCTCCTCCAGCGAAGCCAGATAGCCGTCGCGCACTTCGGGTTCAATATTCCGTGATATCACACCTGCCCCGCCGTGCAGTGCAATAGCATATTCTTTTTGTTGCAGGGACTCGTCGGTTCGGGGTCCCGGATAGGCACAGGCGGTAATCAACCCTGTACTGAATAACAGAGCTAAAAATATCATAACGGATGGAATTTGCAATGAATTAATTGTGTCGGGATTATTCATGATGATGGTGGTTTTCATCCGGAATCCACACGTTGGATTCAAGATCACTGTGTTTGTATTTGGTATTAACGTATTTACACGGTTAATTTTGAATACATCAGGATCCCCGTGACATTAGCTGCTCCGGATTGCCAGCTGTCCGCATCCCGCATCGATATCGTCACCACGGCTGCGCCGCACCATCACCCGCACATCACGGCGGCTCAACTCCGAGATAAATCTGCCTAACCGGTCCTCTTTCGCCCGTTCCAGCATGACCCCCTCGACATTATTATACATGATAATATTCACTTTCGACGGCACCCATTGTGCGACCTTTGCCAGCTTGCGGGCATCGTCGGGACCATCGTTGAACCGGTCAAACAAAAGATATTCATAGGTGACCGGCCGACGCAACTTGCGATAATAGTATTCTATCACCTCCCTAAGTGCCTCGATATTCCGACTCTTATTGATCGGCATAATCTTGTTGCGTTTATCGTCATCGGCGGCATGCAGGGAAATCGCCAGAGGGAAGGGCTGCTCTTCATCAGCATACCGGCGGATCTGTTTGGTGAGTCCGACCGTTGAAATCGTGATCCGTTTTGGTGAGAGGTTGAATCCGAGCGGATCGCACAGAATGGCAGCGGAATCGACAACCGAACCGTAGTTGTGAAATGGTTCACCCATCCCCATATAAACGATGTTAGTGATGCGCTTCCCGTACTCTTCCATTGCGATGGTATTGATCGCCAGCGCCTGACTGGTGATCTCGCCGATCGTCAGGTTCCGGTACAACCCCATTTTTCCGGTAGCACAGAATGTGCATCCGAAGACACACCCCACCTGAGAAGAGACACAAACTGTGAGCCGGTCGGCCACTCCGTCGTCAAAAAACTCCGGGATAAGCACGGCTTCGATCAGCTTGTCGTCGTGTAGCCGGAAAAGGCATTTTACGGTTCCGTCTTTCGAACGGTTCATTGCCGCCCGCTTGCTCCCTTTCAATTCGGCTTTCTCCGCCAGACTCCCGCGAAGCATTGCCGGCAGATTGGTCATCTCATCAAACGATTTAGCATTTTTGTGGTGAATCCACTGAAATAGTTGATCCGAACGATAGCGTTTGAGTCCGAGTTCATCACAAAAATCGGAGAGTTGCTGTTTGTTCAGCGCTGACAGGTTGATGCGTTGTGACATGAAAAGTGTGTTGGGATGGTGACAATACAACGGAATGATTCCGGAAAATCATGCCCAAGGTGAAAAACGGGTTTGAATAACAGGTTTGAATAGAAGGTTTGCATAACGGGTTTGGAATGAAACTTTCCCGGTTGGTTAGCAAAAAATATACAATCCGTCCAGATTGAAGGGTGTGTCACAGAAAAAGGCTGTCATGCAAGCGGTTGAGGAGATAGTTGCAGCCAACGCGCCGGTTTCATTGAGTAATCAGATTGCCATTGAAGGGTGAAAAATGAGTGCTTTCGCCTTCCTCTTCGCGGAAACGGAGTGGAACAATTACGTTAATGTCGGCGGAATTTCCGATGTGAAGGGATTGCAACAACATCAGACCGGCCCAGGCAGTAAATGTACGGAAGCCAGGGCGGCAGAATCTTACCGGGGCCTCAATTCCGGTTGAGGCAGTTGATCGGTCAGAGTGGAAGTTGGAAATATTATAAGTCACCATGCAAATATGTATAGAAAGCTAACATTCCGGCGCCCGGAAAGAGAGCAGCCTGTCCAGCTGACTGAATTGCTAGATCATTGGAGACCTTCCTGTTAGCAGATTAATTGTGCGTAACCTGGACAGGCTGAAGCCATGCTTTCTCACGTTCTCCTTCCGCAAAATAATTCTCCTTAGGTTTCGAGGAGATGACCTTGGCGCGAACATACAGCTCGTCACCTCTGAATTGGTACTGCGCCTCCGTTCCGCTGACCTCTTCCAAAATTTCACCAATATCTCCGCTGTATCTTCGGGTGCGATCATGGCGTGCCTGTCCCTCTGAATCTACAAAATGCTCACTCTTTGAGTCATATCCCCTTCGTGTACCAATAAACTGAATGGTGTAATCCACTCCATCCTCCGGCTCAATCTCTACAATGTAGCTACTTTCATCTGCTTCTACCGAATTGATGGTCACTCCCGTGCTGCTGTAAAAATCACCATTTTCCAACGCACGTACGATATGTTCAGGAGTAAGAAATTGGGTGCGAACCCGAACCCAGCCCCGTCCAGGAACAGATCTTTCAGATGTGCCTGGTTCATAATTATGCGCATCGTCGGTCGCTACTCCATAGAGCAGGCCCAGATTCAATT
The DNA here is from genome assembly GCA_007131625.1 of Balneolales bacterium. Lineage (GTDB taxonomy): Bacteria > Bacteroidota > Rhodothermia > Balneolales > Natronogracilivirgulaceae > SLQC01. The sequence continues at coordinate 4,397 of SLQC01000258.1, forward strand.
CACCGAGGCGCCTGGTCAGTACTATATCCCAAACCCGGTCCAGGTCCTTGGTTCCATCGTCATCGCCAAAGTTGACAACCCCACGGTGACCGTTGTATACCTCAAACAAGCGCATATTCTCCACCGGCGCCATATCTTCAGCTGTAACAGCGGTTCGAAAATTGGGATGATTCAGGTGAGGAATCATCTCCTGACCCGTGCGGTTGCTTTGTTCAACTACAGCATCAATATTCAGGCGTATCGTTTCTTCAACGGAAGCTCCTGTTTGCGGCTCAATCAGATCCAGAATGTTGGTGGCATTTACATGAACGATATGTTCGCGCTCCGTAATCTCCTCCGACTCAATCATGATAAAACGTCCTGATTTTTCAAACAAAGCACGAACTTCATTCAGTGGCTTAAGGCGAATTTCCATTTGCCCATTGTCTTCCCGTGTTTCAACCCAGTCATCCCCGAATCGTTTCCTGTACAATTCGTAGACATCCTTGCCCCCACCCGGCTGGATCCATTTTTCTCCGCGTGACAAAATATTATGATCCGAAAGGGAAAGAAAGTGATAGCCGTGTTCATAGTACCATTGAGTGACAATTTCTGGAAACTGATCACCATCACTCCATAATGTGTGCGTGTGAAGATTTCCTTTCCACCAAAAATACCCGTCATCATCCGGTACAGGTGGTTCGTAGTGTCCGGCATCCTTTTGAAAGCTGTAGTCTACCTTTAAATGGGTATGGGTATGGCTGATATCTTCTATCGCATGAGCACGACTGTGATCATGCGAATGGGGATGAGGATGGGTATGTAACAGAGTATCGGAAGAGGAATGAATATTTGGCTGCCCATCTGTCTGAGCATAACTATGTGCATGCGAATGAGTTGTTTGACTGTAAGCCAAGTTATAAGTACTAAACAAAAATGTACAAACAAGCAAGAGTGCAAAAAATGGATCAGAATAAAACACTGATGTGTTACTTTTCGTGACAAATCGTATTTTTTTCATAATTTTGATAGGCATTTTATATAGTTGAATTCTGATTTAATCAAGATTTACTGAATTATGTTGTAAAATTGTTACCGGAAAGTTAATATGTAGCAAAATCGGCAAATAGCGATGTAGCAAAAATGGAAAATAAGAATGCATGATTTTTACCCTGAA
>SLQC01000239.1 GCA_007131625.1 Balneolales bacterium
ATGGTACATGGGGGGTAGAAAACCTGATTTTCCCCGTCCAAACTCTTCCGAAGCTGTTTCCAGCAAGATATCGTCATCGTCGGGCGGTGAGGGTAGCAACGACCGGAGGAATGAGAAATCGGGTATGGATTCTATGTCGAAGACAAAATACATAAATAGTGGCGTTTGGGCGGTAGGAGATGGCTTGTTATCAGAAAAAATAATGTGTCTAATCGGGCATATAGTACGTCATCGAATGCGATTGCCGGTGAAATTCTTTCGGATGGCATTCGGTTTGTTATTCCGCATTGAAAGATACATCAATTTCATGATGTATGCTTCCGTTGTCATATCTTCCACACGGTGGGCATCGGTTCAATAAAAAAATCAGAATAGATGGAGAAACGCCGTATCTCCATCTATTCTGATTTTCATTGAGTTGCATGATGGTGGTATCGACAAAATTCAGAATCAGAATTCAATTCATTTCAACAGCTTTGCATCTGTTATTGCCAAAAGGTTTCCAAAAAGTTACTTTGCTTTACAAGATTACTAATAAATGGATTTGAAATAATTTGACTTGACGCTTTAGAAAACGAAATTATTGCTAATTCTCACAATTCCGAAAGCGGATTAATATCCGCCCTAACTCAACAGGAGCTTAACATTATGAATGTGTATCAACCCAAAAATATCCGTAATATTGCATTGCTCGGGCACTCTGGCTCGGGCAAAACCTCACTGGCCGAAACGATGCTTTTCGAATCAGGCATGATTAAACGCCGTGGATTCGTCGGTGAATCCAATACGGTATCCGATTTTCATCCCATTGAAAAAGAGAAACAGAAGTCGGTCTTCAGTTCCTTCATGCATTTGGATTGGCGCGGTACAAAGATCAATCTGATCGACACCCCGGGAACGGCCGATTTCGTCGGGGAAGTGGTGAATGCCCTGAAAGTGGCCGATGCGGCGATAGTTGTACTGGATGCCGAACATGGCGTGGAAGTCGGCACCGAAATGCTCTGGAATATCGTGAAGGACATGAACAAGCCTGCCATGTTCATTGTCAATAAGGTCGATCATACAAACTCCAACTATCAGATGGTTGTCGATCTGTGTAAGGAGCGGTTCGGTCGGGAAGTCGTGCCGGTTCAGTATCCGTTTGAAGAGGGTGAGGGATTCAGTACGATCATTGATGTTTTGAAGATGCAGATGTATGAATTTCCGGAGGAAGGTGGACGCCCCGACAAACTGCCGATCGCCGATTCCCAGAAAAGCCAGGCCGATCTGCAGCATAACGACCTGATCGAAGCCATCGCCGAAAATGATGAGATGTTAATGGATCTCTATTTCGAAAAAGGTCATTTGGATGAGGACGAGATGGTTGAAGGACTTAAAAAAGCGATGCTCAACCGGCAGATTTTTCCAATGTTTTGTGTCTCGGCAGGTCGCAATATGGGATCCGGCAGAGTGATGGGCTTTATCGACAATGTCTTGCCCGATCCACTGGAGGCCAACAAGGATACCGATGAAAACGGTAACGAGGTTGCGGTTGATCCTGATGGCAAACCTCTGGCGTTTCTGTTCAAGACCATATCTGAGGAACACGTGGGAGACTTGACCTTTTTCAAAGCGTATGGTGGTTCACTTACTACAGGCGAGGATCTTGTCAATCATTCAAAAAGTTCAACCAACAGACTCGGAAGCCTGTTTCTTACCCAGGGAGGCAAACGGGTGGATGTTCCGAAAGTCCACGCCGGCGACATTGGTGCTGTCGTCAAGCTTAAAGATGCTGGTGTCGGTGATACATTGCACGACAAAAGCATTGACATCGGCATCTCCAAAGTGAATTACCCGGAACCCACCGAACGGATGGCGGTCCGTTCACAAATGAAGGGTGAAGAGGAGAAAATCGGGACAGCCCTTAACCAGATTCAGCGCGAAGACCCGGCGCTGCGTGTCGAGAACAGTATAGAATTGAAGCAGGTAATCCTGAGCGGACAGGGTGAGGAGCACTTGGGTGTTGTCAGGCAGATGCTGGAGCAGCGGTTCAAACTGCATCCGGAATTTTACGAACCGGGAGTCCCGTACAGAGAGACGATTACCCGACCCGTCAAAGCGCAGTACAAACACAAAAAACAGTCGGGTGGTGCCGGACAATACGGCGAGGTCTACCTCTATCTGGAACCCTATGAAGAGGACATGCCGCCCACACCTGACGTGTCGGTTCGCAATACGCAGGAAATTGATCTGGAATGGGGTGGAAAACTGGTGTTTCAGAACTGTATCGTTGGTGGTGTCATCGACGCACGTTTTATGCCGGCGATTCTGAAGGGGGTTATGGAGAAAATGGAAAACGGCCCGCTTTCCGGCTGCCGGGCTCGCGATCTGCGCGTTTCGGTATACGATGGATCTATGCACCAGGTCGACTCAAACGAGGCGGCATTCAAGACAGCCTCCCTCATGGCTTTTAAACAAGGTTTCCTCGATGCCAAGCCGCAGTTGCTGGAACCGGTTTATGAAGTCGAAGTGACTGTTCCCGGCGAATTTATGGGTGATGTAATGGGCGACCTGTCGACCCGGCGCGGCCAGGTCCAGGGCATGGATTCAGAAGGCACTTTTCAAAAGGTCAAAGCTTTGGTGCCGCTAGCCGAGCTGTACCGGTATGCTACTCATCTGCGATCCATGACTCAGGGACGGGCGTCACATACCCGCAAATTTAATGGATACATTCCCGTTCCGCATGAAATCCAGGAACGGATCATGAAGCAGACCGCTGAATTGGAAGAGTCAGCATGACTTTCGGTCAAGTTATGGTGGTAGTTCCGCAACGCTTTGATAACGTTCCGGCAACGAAAATGGACGATCTTCCGGGATTGGCGGAAGCCGGGGTTCTATAGATTCTACCGGCTTGCCGGGACGCCGGTCGGGTTCCCAGATAAATCCATTCAGCCTGCGGTCAGGCAGATTCGGTTTCTCCGTCAGCCAGTTGCCGTCCACATTTCGGCGCGCTATCACATCTTCCAGTTCGCCATCCATAAAAACCAGCTTGATGAAATCAGCCGTCATCTCGATCGCACCGTCGGACTGCTCGTCCGAGCTCTTTATAAAATAAAGCACATTGCCGGCAGGATAAACATCCATATAGGAGATTGTCCCGTCGTCAAAGTGGATGTAGATCGTGTCGCCGGTAATTTGGTTGAGTCGGCCGACAGTAGTATCCCGCTGAACGGCAAAGGGTCGCTTGTGCGACTCCAGATAACGGACCGTATCGTTCTCGATCTGAATGACAATTTGCGGGCCGGTTAGCTGCATCTCATCGTACCACAGCCGTGGATCCCCGAGCAGGGTGAACTGCTCCGTCTGTTCGTCATAGTGGGCAGTGTCGGATAAACTGCTGTATGATTCGGTCCAGATGTGGACATTGTCGTAGGCGGTGAACGTGTTGATGGTATCTTTTTGCTGGACCTCGAGCCAGTCGGACCATAAAAAAGTGGTATCAGAATCCGATTCGTTGATACGCCGCATCCGGCTGCCGCCTTCCACCCTCCGGTAACCGGTCGAGTCGGACTGAATATAAGATCCGGTCAGCCGGGTCCTGTTTTCTTCATCATCCAGAAATACCCGGCCGTGCAACTCATAATATTCGTCGCTTCGCCGGGTAAACACACTGTCGGCCTCAATGTATTGTAATGAGTCGGTCATCTGCACGTTTCCACGGAAAATGGCACTGTCGAGAGCGTTATAGTAGTAACCGGAGTCGGCGACCAGCACTCCGCGGTCGTCTTCAAGCCGAAGATATTCGGGGAATAGTGCTATTTCCGTTGCGAAGCTGTAATAGGCCACGTCACTGAATAGCAGAATATTTTCAGCCTGCATGATGACCCGGCCTTCAAAAAGGGTGATCTCCGATTGAATATCATAGGTTGCCTTGTCGGACCAAATCCGCTCGCGATCCGTCTCGATATCGATATTGCCGAAGGCTACCAGCTCGTCAAGATCAAGGTATTGCCAGGCACTGTCGCATAAAATGGTGAAGTCGTCGGTTTCCAAACGGACATTCCCGAGCAATTTTCTGATACGGCCATCTTCGGTGGTAGCCCCTTCGAGGCGGTCCGACTGCAAAATGCGTACGCGGTTCTGGGCGTCAGCCGGTCCGGAGAAAAGAAACGGGGACACAAGAAACAGCACAAAAACGAAGATAATGCGAAATGAGTGGCGTTGCATTGGAAACAGAGTGGATGATCAAGTGCTTATTAACGTGAATGTTATGGTTCGGATTGTTCCAACTCAAACTCACCTGTTACCTCCGAGAGTGTATAGGAAACCAGATCGTCGGTTCCATCCAGGCCGTACCCGGTGATACTGTCCGCCTTGGTTACGATGATCACAAATTCGGGACTGTAAATAGTGCGATCGCGTTGGGACCATTCCAGGTAATCGGTGAACAGACGCCGGCCGTCTTCGGTATTTACCTCAACATCGTTCTTGAAGTGAAACTCGGAGTTTTGTCCGATATACCTGGCCGATTGGCTCACAACAGTCGTCTGTATGGCCCCGGAAGTGTCTCGTACCGTGACATGAACCGACTCCCTTAATTCGGTTTCAGTCTGGCCGTCACGGCTGAAAGTAGCCGCATAGGGAGATCTGACAGTCACTTTGCGGAAACCGTCTTCGATCACATCCATCTCGACGTTCCAGGATTCTGTTACTGATTGGAGTGAGTCGGAGATGGCATCCTTCACCCGATCTTGATCGTATTCTGACAGATCGGTACAAGCCTGCCACGAAAGCAAACCGGTCAAAATTACCGACAAGAGGATGTAGTACTTTTGCGATGACATGGAGTCACTGGAATCGGAGTTTCTGATTATAATTTTCGTAAAGTAAAGCTTTTTAATGAGTTGTATGCCATTAAGATAGGAAATATACTCCGAAATAAATGGAAAGTGGGTGATTCGGTAAGTCAGCTACGCAGTATGGTGAGATACCGTGCGGCGGTAATGAGATCGGCGAGGGTGACATTATGGAAGTCGGTCATTTCATAATTTAACCTTGGATATCGGGATTTTCGAAATATTTTTTAGTGGCTTTGTAGACGACTCCAGAAAGTGCAAAGAGGGCAATAAGATTGGGAAATGTCATGAGTCCCAGCATAATGTCGCCGAAAGTCCAGACTACACCGATTGTCAGAGTCGCACCCATAAAATGCATAAAAACGTACATAAGACGATAATAGAATATGGACCGGTCGCCAAACAGATACTGAATAGAGCGGTCACCATAATAACTCCAGCTGATGGATGTCGATACCGCAAACAGGAGCACGCATATAGTGACGAGATATTGTCCGCCGGGAAACAGCGGAGCCAGCCCCCGTTCGAATGCTGCAGCGGTCAGTGGTGCACCGTTTTGAATGACACCGGTATAGAGATGGGTATATGGTGTCATATCGGGATCAAAAGCGACAGCAGTCTCATCGTCCTGAATGACAATCATTCCTTCAAAGTGCCGGGCTCGTTGTGCATCGTGATATATCCAACAAAAACCGGATACTAC
>SLQC01000038.1 GCA_007131625.1 Balneolales bacterium
GACGCCCATCTCTGTTTGTGGGAGTATCACGTTACCGGGGATCAACCGTTGCAGCAGGCACGATCGTTTATGGAACAGGTGGCACGGCAGGCAACGGAACTGGGTGACCTGCGATGTGTCGCGGTATGTCATTATGCTTTGGGCACCATGCATCTCTGGCGGGGATTGCGTGACCGGGCGGTGAAAGATCTTTCTTCAAGTCTGGAATTGCACGAACGGGTCGGATCACCGGCCGGCATGGCCTATTCGCTGGCTCGAAAAGGGGGACTGCATACCATGATGGGAGCGACCGAACTCGGATGGAGGGCAGTACAGGATGGTCTCGCATACGCAGAACAAGCTGCGGTCCGTGATCACTGTCTCCAGCGTCTCTACGGTATCGGGATATGGAACCGCCTGGAAGTGGACGACATGGCGCAGGTGCGGGAGCTGGCCGGTAAAAGCGAAAAACTGCTGAACGAAACAGGAGCATGTGCCGCCTGTGCGCTGGATCTGTATCCGTGGCTGGCCTATTACTATCTTCAGATTGGAGAGATTGAACGGGCAAAAGCATGCGATGAAGCCGTATCGGATCTGGCAAGACAAACCGGCAACCCTATTGGAAGTGCCATTGCAGCGATGATCACATCCAGTATTTGTGTCATGCATCAAGAGGAGCAGCAAGCGCAGCAACACAAACAGGAAGCCTACCACTATCTGGAAGAGGCGGTGCCGGATTCCTCGCACTCCCCCGTATTCCATTTTTTGAGCCGGATGACCGAGCAGCAGGCCGTATTACATCAAAGTTGAGAACAGGCCATTTCTGCCCATAGCCTCTATCCTTACCGATGTTCCGTCCCGCATCGCTCTGTACGGACTAATTCCTTTTTGATTTCAAGTTTGATGGCAGGGGTGCAACCGGTGCCGGACGGTCAGTCTGCAAACCGGAAGAAAACCGGAAGATCACAGGAAGAACAGGTCGCTATTATTCGCGTGCAGTTAACAGAAACGCGAATAAAAAAGCAGACTGATTATGAGTGCTATAACAGAAAAACTGGATCAAACACAAGTACTGGATGCTGTTAAGAATATGTATGCCGATGTCGCGGTCAATCCCGCGAAACCATTCCATTTTCCTACAGGATTAAACTCATGCCGGGTTCTCGGTTACCCGGAAGAGGATCTGCAAACTATTCCCGAATCTGCCGTTGAATCGTTTGCCGGCGTCGGCTATCCGTTTCTGGCGGATGTCATTCAGCCGGGTGACACGGTAGTTGATGTCGGATCGGGTTCTGGCGTGGATGCACTGATTGCCGCACGGAAAACCGGAACCGGGGGAAAGGTTTACGGCATCGACATGACCCCCGAGATGATCACCAAAGCTGAAGAGAACATCAGCAAAGCGGGCGTATCCCATGTTCAGATTATTGAAGGCCGGGCTGACCGTATTCCGCTGAAGGACGCATCGGTTGATGTTGTGACCAGCAACGGCGTTGTCAACCTGGTTCCCGAGAAGGAAGAGGCATTCCTGGAAATGTATCGCATTCTGAAGCCGGGTGGACACCTTCAAATTGCCGACATCGTCCTGTCCAAACCGGTTTCCGACAAATCCAAATCCAATGCGCAACTTTGGGCGGAATGCATCGTCGGAGCCGAGCCTTCCCGGGTCTATTCGGACCTCATCCGGACGGCCGGATTCCGGAATGTAGCCGTGATCGATCGCCTGGACTATTTTGACCGCAGTACCAATGAAAACACCAAAAAAGCGGCCAAAGGTCTTGGCGCCCACACCGTAGTGCTTACCGGGCAAAAAGAGTAAGTCCGCCTTGTCCGACTTGTCCGCCTTGTCCGACTTGTCCGACTTGTCCGACTTGCCCGCCTTGCCGGGCATGCCCGGCATGTTGCACCGGACTTATGACACGGCAAAAAATTGCTCAAACAGTTGCAAGACAAACCATACTCATAGAAAACCATCAATCAACGAAGCATAAAAACAGGAGAATATCATGCGTATAGATAGCAAAACCACCATCGCAGCCATTTTTTCATTGCTGCTTGTCCCCGCAACTTTAGCGGCACAGGCCATTGAAGACGAAGGGCCTGACCACCACCTGCTTTACCATGCTGGTGAAATCGAATGGCAGGATGCACCGGCGTCACTGGAAGACGGCGCAGAAGTCGCCATTCTGGAAGGAAATCCGGGTGAAGAGGGTGTCTTCACCATGCGGATTAAAATGCCGGACGGCTTTTACATAGCGCCGCATACCCATCCCAATGTGGAGCGGGTAACCGTGATAAGCGGCACGTTTCTGCTTGGTTCCGGGGAAGAGATGAACAAAAGCGATACAGAAAGACTGGAGCCCGGAAGCTATACCTCCATGCCACCCGGTATGGTTCATTATGCCATGGCAGAGGGCGAGACCGTCATTCAACTGACCTCGGTCGGGCCGTGGGTCATCAATTATATCGATCCGGAAGAGCATGATCCGCGTCTGACCGCCCGGTAGGCCGGAATCCGGTCAGATGACAGGTCCCAAATATCATGATAAACCAGAATCAAATCGGAGAAGTTTTATGTTACAGACAAAAAACATCAACTTGCCTGTACTGTTGGTTTTTGCTGCAGCGGCTATCTTTCTGTTTGGATGCGAGGAATCACAGATTCTCGCACCAGAGAGAGGCAATGACATATCATCAAAACATGATGGATTTTCACAAGCCTCCAATTCATCTGTTAAAGGGGTACATGTGGAAACAAGCAATGTGTACGGCCAGGAAGATATGGATGGCAATCGGGAATTGTACGCCGAAGATGCGGCCACACTCCGGCGTACTCCAAACGGTATCTCCTTCAAAGTACAGATGCCTACTCCGGAATCGGGTACATACAACTATCCGGAAGGTGCGGAAGAGGGTCAACCGGAAGCGTTCACGCTGTGGGTATTTGTCTTTGATGATGCCGGAAGTGAAAACTGGACCGGTGCGTTTTTAGGAAGCGGTCATGTCATTGGGGGTCCAAAACTCAATTTAAGTGGTCATATTTCAAAAGAAACCGAGCCATTCCTGGATGACAAACTTCAAAATCCCGGTGAAGCGAAAATCCATTTGGCCGTCGCTCCGCATGGGGAAGTGGATCCGGACAAACTGCCGGACCAGATAAAGACCCCATCCGGTTCCGGCCCGTTTTGGTGGCTTGCCGTATTTGATTAAGCCCGGAAACGATAGAATTGTTTGTTGTATGCCTGAGTTCGATAGCAAGTGCTGGTGCTGGCATTGTTAACCGAACTCAGGTATGCAATATCCGGTGCAACCTGTGCCGAATGATCCGCAACATCTACCGCAATCTGCTGACCCGCGGCATGAAAGGCTGCTGTGTGTACATTTCAGACAAGCCGCCGGAACCATACTTTCGCGAACGGTTGGAGACATCATGACAGATTTAGGCCTGGCAAAATGTAACTGCAAGAGATGATGTTTCAAGCAGAATACAATCTTGTTATATCGTATATTTTTTGTAATAACTCCTGAACCTTTTTAGCTTCACAATGAAACTACGTTTATCTCACTTAGACATATGCCGGTGAATATCACCATAAAAGGTATCCACGACGATGTTCTTAAGCTTCTCAAGTTGATGTGCATCATCGTAGTGTGAACAGTGAAGTCATTAGCGTCAGCTTGCGATAGAACAACCGCATCACCCGGCATATCCGTGATGAGTTATGACCGATCCTCCCAGATACATTCCTGAACTTGAGCTTCCTTCCTATGCCTATGTCCCGGGGCACCGGCCCCATCCGAACCGGGATCCGGATGGGCATGGAGAAGGCCCGGACCCGGTGGATATTCCGGCTGCGGCTGACCTGCGGAAATGGCAGGAAAACCGGATCTATCTGGGCGGTATTGACCTGTTTAATCACGGGTATTACTGGGAAGCCCACGAGATGTGGGAGGCGCTTTGGCATCGCTCCGACGGTGACGCGGTCACTGCGATGTTTTTGAAGGGGCTGATCAAGTTAACGGCTGCCGGAGTGAAAATCCGGGAAGGAAATCCACACGGTGCCCGCAAGCATGCCGGAAGGGCGAAAAAAAGTTTTGAGCAGGTCAGGGCGGCATCTGATGATCTCGTGATGGGTGGACTGGATTTGGTAACCCTCTGTAAATTTTGCGATGAGATTGAATGGATGGCTGGTGATATTAAAACCCTCCCGGATACCGCAGTGGAAGTGGTATTTGATCATTTTCTGCTGCCGGACACCGGCTTCAATTAAATTTGGGCCTTTTCAAATTATACCTGTTCCATCAAACTAACAGACATCGGGCCATGTGAATCTATATGACTGTCTCTATTTTTTCGAATAGAATAACTGATTTTTTTGAATACTATGCTCATCCTGCTACATTTTAAATATGTACACCTCCGCAAAAAGTAGTGATTAACCATAGGATACCCGCTTTGGAAAACGATCTGCAGCAATTTGCCCGGCAATACATGGACCGGCAAAACAACCGCCCGATTCCGGAATTCGAGGGATATTCCCCAAACGAAATGCAGCATCTGATTTATGATCCTTTCGGACCGGACAGCCCGCTGCAACTCAATGTCCTCGAGGAAGCCGATTACCGTTCTATTCCCATGCTGAACCTGATTCGGTATCTCGGAACACATCTGAAAAAGGCCGGTGAAATGAAGCTCACGGCCAAAGGGTTCCTGCAGGTTAAAATCGTCGCCGACCTGTACGAACCGGAGCAAGCCGGTCAGACAGGTTTTGCATTTTCGCTGATTCTGCTAAGAATTTATGGCGATACAAAACGACATGATACATTCTACGCACATAAGTATTACAGAGCCTTTCCGGATTTGTACGAGGGCGAAGACCCCGAAACCGAAATCGAAGAAAATCCCTGGAATCCCGCAGGTCGATGTTATTACATCCGGACATTTGAGCGGTTCCTGCAACTTATCGGACTGGTTGACATCGAAAAAGAGAAAAAAGTGATGAACGAGCAGTGGACACCCGAAAAACATCACATCAGATATACCCCTCTGTTTAACCGGCTTGTCTCCTGCTAACCCCACCGGGAATTACCGCCGGGCCATATACCTCCGGGTGTGCCAAAAATGGAGTGAATCCGGCAATGGAACCAGTCATATCTCACATTTCTTGTGTATTAAACGCTACAGTAACGTTCGTTTGATTCTCCCTTTTACAGGTGCATCGTCTGTTAAAATATACATGCCCTTTAATATACACGTGCCCGTTTCGATCAACCGGAGACATATTCTCCAGGAGGTATCATGAAAAGGAACAGATCCCATCTCATTTGGATATTCGCGGCTCTCCTGATATCAGGATCCGTCGCCATAATTTTCTTCATAAACCGGGATATACAGGATGATCCGGCACCGATACCGGAGGAGGAAACCGTACAGAGGCCGGAAGACCCGGATACACGGGAACCGGAGGAGGAAACAGCACAAGAGCCTGATGTTGACCACTCCGAAGCCCGCGAAATC
>SLQC01000339.1 GCA_007131625.1 Balneolales bacterium
TATCGGCAATTATGCCGAACGCGGCCGCGAATGGGAGCGTACAACCGCATTTGAGCTGTTTAATGAGCACGGCCAGCGTGTCCTGGCACAAAACATCGGCATACGGATCCACGGCGGTGCCTCCCGGTCCGTCCCACAGAAATCCCTGCGTCTGTATGCCCACTTCGACTATGGTGAAGACCATTTCTATTACCCCGTATTTCCGGATCAGTCTGACCGTCAATACAGCCGTTTGATCCTGAGAAATTCCGGACAGGACTTTTTTGTCCGGTCCACTATGTTCAGAGATGCTTTTATGCAGGAACTTGTGAAGGATTTCAACTTCGACACGCAAGCGTACCGGCCGACTATTGTATTTATCAACGGTGAGTACTGGGGGATTCATAATTTACGTGAACGATACGATCTGTATTATTTGTCTCGCAACTACGGAGTAGACCCATACAACATCGATCTTCTGACCGATAACTCGGAGGTCAAGGAAGGTGATGACGAAAACTATCAGGCCATGCTCACCTATCTTCGCGAGCATGATCCGGCCGATGATTTACATTATGGACAGATCAAAACCATGATGGATATCGACAATTATCTGGACTATCTCATTGCTCAAGTCTTTATTCGAAATGTGGACTGGCCGGGTAACAATACCGATTACTGGAGGCTTCGAACTGACTGGGACGAGCAGGCACCTGCAGGGCATGATGGCCGCTGGCGCTGGATGCTTTTCGATACCGATGCCGGATTCGGATTGCTGAACCCGTGGCGGGTAGCAAGTTTTGACATGATCCGGCATATGACTAATGACACTTACGACGACTGGCCCAACCCCACCTGGTCGACGTTTCTTATCCGCAGATTGTTGAAAAATGATGCTTTTAAAAAGGAGTTTATCAGTCGTTCTGCCGACTATTTGAATACAGTTTTTCATCCCGACCATGTCATTTCACTCATCGACCGATTTGAAGCCGGGCTGGAACCGGTAATCGAGGAACACATCAGGCGTTGGGGTCAGATTGAATCCAAAGACCGTTGGCATTTTAATGTGAATCGGATGCGCGAGTTTGCCGGTGAGCGTCCGAGTTATGTCTACACGCACATTGCGGAATATTTTGATCTCCCGGGCACAGCCGATATAACGGTGGATGTATCCGCGCTGCACCGGGGGCGGGTTCAGGTCAATCGTCTGGTTATTGACGAACAAACACCGGGAGTCGCTGGCCGGGAAAACGTCTATCCCTGGAAGGGCGCCTATTTCCGGGACATTCCGGTCCAAATCATCGCGCGCCCGTATCACGGATACACCTTTTCTCACTGGGAGGGTAAGGGGATGGATGAAGCGTCTTTATCGGATACGCTGATTGTCACGCCGAAATCAGATTTGTCGGTAAAAGCTGTTTTTATTCCCGATAAAGAGCTGGACGAACAGGTTCCTGCAGCGCATCCATTAGGTGAGAATGATTACCGTCTGCTGCGATGGAATGCCGACTCCGACCCGGGAACCTGGCCGGATAATATGGCTTTTCAGTATATGGAGGAGGAGGACCCCCGATTGCACTCATCGGCCGCCGGATTTACAACTGGTCCTTATGACCTTTCATCCGGTACACGGATCAACGGTTTGGGGGCAGATGGATTTGCCTTTATCAATACAACTGAACCGCAGGACGATCCCGGTTATCCTGACCGCAAGATGGGGGCTGCTGTTTTGGCCCTGGACACACGCAACACGAAGAATGTCACCGTTAGCTGGACCGGCGGCACTGTTACTCCCGGTTCCAAAGTATATCACCTGCGGTTGCAATACCGCATAAACGGTGATGGCTCGTATCAGGATGTTCTTGATGATCAGGGCGAACCGGTGGTGTATCGGCGTCATCATGACCCGGGCCATAGCCATCAATTTGAAGAGATCGCGCTCCCTCCCATCATCACCAACAAACCCTATGCGGAGCTTCGGTGGACGTATTATTACTCCGGTGAACAATTGGATGCAGAAAACGATGCGCGAGATAAATTGAGGGTAGGTGATATACTTGTTCGCGGTGAACATAGCCGTATCCATGACGGTGAATCCATCACCGGATTCAAGATTCTTCCCAACTACCCGAATCCCTTTAACAATTCATCAATTATCAATTTTTATTTGCCGGAAGAAACGCTGGTAACGATCACCGTTTATGATACTAACGGGAGGCTGGTGCGTCGATTGCGTGAAAATATACGTCTTGCGGCAGGACATCATCTCGTTCGGATGGATGCCTCGGGTCTGGCCAGCGGCATCTACATCTACCGTGTGGAAACACCCGACTGGACAGGCCATGGAAAAATGTCTCTGATTCGATAGTGATTAGAAAGAAAAAATATGGCTTCGCACAGAGATGATTCCAGTATATGCAATTCCAATCAGTAAAAATATTAATTAACCCTGCACGCTTTATAATGTTAGTTTCCGATACCATTTCGATTTTTCGGTTTATTATCGTGGCAACATGTGAAACTTTTTGTCGGAATAAGAAATTTATACAACCAAGGAACTGTTGTATTATATATAAAACACCTCTCGTTTGAAAAGAGTGATCTGTTGGATGAGGTCTGCTCGTCCAATAATATTATTGTTCCAATCTGCGAGAGAATCTTTGATAACATCTAAAAAGAGGTGCGTAATGGTTACCGAGAAAACGATCAGGCAACTTATTCAAAAGAACGACAACCCAAAAATATCTCTCTCTTTTCCCACGCACAAGGTCGGTGATGACCGACAACAAAATCCTATCCGCTTTAAAAACCTGATTTCCAAAGCTGCCGAGCAACTGAAAACCGCCGGTAAGCGAGATGATGAAATTGAGAAAATATTAAATCCTGCTAAAGAACTGCTTGGTCAACCGCTATTCTGGTCCAATATGGAACTCGGAATGGTGGTATATATTACCCCGGACTATTTCGATGTATTCAAAATTCCATTTGATGTACGTGAGATGGCATATGTAAACGATCATTTTTTGATTACACCTTTGCTTCCGATGTTAAGCACCAACGGAACGTATGCCGTAATGGCGGTCAGTCAACATAAGGTACGGTTGCTCCGTTGCACCCGAACGAGCATAGTCGATATCACACCGGAAAGTATACCGCTTTCACTGGACACCTACCTTGAAGAGAAACCGGAGCCTCATATTCAGTTTCATACCGGCAGCCGGGACGGTGATGGCGTCATGTTTTTCGGACACGGTTCCACGGAAGAAGACCGAAAGGAGGTAACCGAGCAATTTTTCCGGGATGTGGAAAAGGGCATTACCGAAACTCTGAATAAATTCAATGATCCGCTTGTACTGGCCGGACTCAAAGCCAATACTTCTCTATACCGAAGAATTAATAACTATTCGCGTATTGTAGACGACGCAATCGATCAAAATGCAGACAGCCTGACCGATGCCAACCTTCGTGACAAGGGTTGGGATAACATTCGCAATTTTTTCCTGAGCGACCTCTACAAATCACTTGACGCCTACCGGGAAAGCTCCGCTGACCTCATTTCGAGGGATCCGTCTGAAATCATCATCTCTACGATCATGGGAAAATCTGCTGCTATATTCATCTCTAAAGACCTGGTACGCTGGGGCAAATACGATGAACAACAGCATAAGGTGCAATACAAGCATGCAAAAGAAAACGGCGATGTCGATTTGATGAACTGGGTTTCAATTAAAGGTCTGGAAACCGGAAGCAGGGTTTATGTACTCCCGAAAAACGAGATGCCGGACCATTCGGATGTGGCGGCTCTTTTCCGGTTTTAATCCGGGAAGGGGTTTCGATCGATTTAGACCGCTGATGTTTGCTGATCAGTCAAATGAAAGCTGATAGTTCCTGAGGGAGCGGATTATTGTCAATTGGTCGATTATAGTTGGTCTGTTCTGCCGGAGTTCTTTTCAGGACGGGTGTTACTTCAACCCGGCGGAAGCCTCGTTTACGTTCAACACATGGTCACCGATTTTCTCCAGCCTGTTGATGAAATCGAGATAATAGATCCCGGCCTTGACACCGTAACCACCAAGCTCGAGTCGTTGATAATGGTTTTCCCTCAACTTATCGCGCATAGAATCAATTTTGTCCTCCATCAGTTCAACCTCGTGCATATTGACTTCCCCGTACTCTCCGGCGATATTGCTGCGCATCAACCGCAGGGAATCCTGAACCAATTGCATCATATCCTTTATTTCACGGTCGGCACTTCCAGGCATCTTGATTTTCTCTTCGATCATCCGCTCATAAGTACGTGAAATCTGATAATATAGGTCTGCGATACGTTCCAGATCGTTGATCATCCGCAACATGCTGCGAACTCTTCGGGAAGAGGTCTTGGACAAATTATACTCCGACAGGCTGGTGAGGTACTGGGAGACTTCCAATTCAATTTTGTCCGTAATATCTTCTCTTCGAGCTATTTTTTCCAAAAACTTCTCTCGTTTGTCCTGATTCTTGAAAAAGAGCCCGTAAGTGCTGAAGCTGATTTTTTCAGTTACCCGGGCCATGACTTCCACCTCTTTATAAGCTTCGGAAATGGAAAGTTCCGCCGTCGGCATCAATCCCCCGCTGATATACTGGAGACGGTGCTGTTCATCTATCTCTCCACGTGACGGTTGCAACCAGATTACAAGTTTGATCAGATACGGAACAAAAGCAAACAATAATACTACATTCAGCAAATTGAATGTGGTATGAAATAGCGATAATCCGAGGGTGGCATTGATCCGTGCCTCTGGTGAATCATCCAATACCGACAGTTGCGATGGAGAAAAATTCATAATCACATAATCCACAAACCCCAGGAATACCGGCAGCAGTGCGAGCATCCACATCACACCGATCACATTGAAGAAAAAATGGAAACGGGCGGCTCGTTTGGCGTGTACATTTCCGATTAGTGACGCGATGTTGGCCGTGACAGTCGTGCCGATGTTCTCACCAAGAATCATAGCAGCGGCAATAGGGAAGCTTATCCACCCCTGGGCGAGCATTACAAGCGTGATGGTCGTTGCTGCACTGGATGACTGGGTGACGAATGTAAGCACGGTTCCCACCAGGACAAATATAAGTGTGGAGCCAATTCCAAAGTCCGTAAACTGGTTCAAAAAAGCAAGAATCTCCGGATTTTCCTGTATATCCGGCACAGCATCTTTTATGAACTCCAGACCAATAAATAAAATCCCAAACCCGATCATCGCCTCGGCGATATGCTTCAGTTTGTTGTTGCGTACGAACAGGAACGGAAAAAATATTCCGATTAGGCTGACGGCAATCGGGGTAATATGAAACCGGAATCCAAATACCGAAACCATCCATGCGGTGACAGTGGTACCGATATTGGCTCCCATGATGACGCCGGTCGACTCCAGAAATGTGAGCAAACCCGCATTCACAAAGCTGACAACCATGACGGTGGTTGTCGTGGAGGACTGGGTGATCGTCGTTGCCGTGAAACCTGTGAGAATTCCGGTTACCCGGTTGGTGGTCATTCCCTTCAGAATTCCGCGCAACCTGTTCCCGGCCACCTTCTGCAAGCCCTCGCTGAAAATTTTCATTCCGTAGATAAAAATCCCCAGGGAGCCGATAAGTTGCAAAAAGTCAAAAAAATTGTAAGTCATATATCCAACAGCCACTAATGTCTATCAGCAATCCCGGTTTCTCTGTTTCGGCTCCGCTTATGACATAAATGATATTTCGATCGTTACGTTTTCTTCCGCATTTGCAGAATTACAATCTGTTAAATACTGTTCCCCTATTGTAATTAGCATACAAGCTACAAAGAATTTTTTGAAATTCTTTGTTAAATGAACCTAAGTTCGAGGTAATCGTTATCAGTCAATTTTTTTCGTCTGCTAATTTCTGGTTCATATACTCGAATATCCCTCAATCTATGCTGCGGAAAAATAAACAGAAAACAGGTAACATTCCTGATATTCCGTACGGCTTGAAAATTAAATTATTAATGTGATAATGCTTCCTCATCACCGTCCGGTTTCTTTATCCATTTGCTTAACAAATTGGATTGCAATACTGCATTTTATATTTTTCAATTTATTCATTTCCCTTGAAATTCATCCCGTCAATAGCATCCGGCCACTATCCCCGAATGATTTTTCGGGATGGTGAACGAATGCTGTGGAATCCTTTGACAAAAAAAGCAGCCTGCTTCCGACCTGAGGAAAGGGTTAGACTTCAGTTCATCGATTACCTGATGCTGCAAACCGACATACCCGGATCAAGAATTTCCGTTGAAAGTTCTGTCCCATCACGCTATTCCCTTGGCCGAACCGATATATTATGCTACGATCCCGACTTCAAGCCGCTCCTTCTGGTCGAATGTAAAGCGGAAAGCGTCACGCCAGGTCCGAAAGCAGCAACCCAATCGGCGACCTATAACCGATTTATCAAAGCACCGTACATCATGCTGACCAACGGCATACAGGAAGCACTCTATAATGTATCCGCCTCTCTGAATCCCCTTGCCCTGAAAGATTATCCACATGAATTGCGAAGTGACACCCCTTTTTTTGATTCCTCTGTCGACTATTGGAAATCCAGGGGATTCATCCCGCAAAAGATACCCGACTTTATAGCATCTCCTTTCGCCCTGCGGCTCGCTTTACTTTTTCACGTATCCACCAACACAAAAAGTTACCTTAATATCGCATACCCGACCGATCAAACGCCGCTTTCTCACTATTATGCCTTACTGCCAGCACCCGCACATCCCGACACGCTGATCGCAGTCACTCTGCGGTCCGAATATGACAACACACTGACACTTTGCGCTGTCAGCAACCGTAATAAACGCAATACGGGTTGCCTCCGCGTCCGAATCTCGGAGCTCGGCGAATTCCACAACCCCGAGCTTTTCCTTATCTATTCACCCGAAGTGCTAATCCCGGACGTTTCCAACCTCGAAGCTATCTGGAACAGCCTTGGCGACTTCGTTCGTGCGGCTGATACCAAGTCCGAAATACTGATTAAACCCACTGAAAGAGCACTTCGCTTTACAAACTATCTTTCTAATTCTCTTGAGTCGATTTTCTTTACCACACATCACAACTAATATTTATCCTCCCATGTATAGCAAGCACCGTACCCGATTACTCTCTCTTTTTGAAGATGAAAAAGAGAATCTCCTTTACCTGAAGGGTGGTTCCGTATTAAATCGATACGATACAGACTTCGAGTATCCGTTTCGTCAGGAATCCAATTTCCTTTATGTAACCGGAGCAAACGAACCTGATATGGCTGCTTTTTTGCACTGTGGGACCGGTGAGTATTTTCTGGTTATTCCTCGCCGTGATGTGCAGTATGCGGTTTGGATGGGGTCTGTACATATTCCGGAAACGTATCGATCAATGTATGGTCCCGACCGTGTGATTTATAACGACGAGGTGTCGGAGTGGATCGGCAAGATCAAGCCTGGTCGGATTCACTGCCTTCCCGGAATGGAAAAGGAGGTCAAAATATTGGGAGCTACACCCGATACGGGACATTTGCAGGATGCGCTGGCATATTGCCGGGTGATTAAATCAAAGGGGGAAATCGATTATCTGAAGAAAGCTGCTGCGGTTGCAAATCAGGCTCATCTGGATGTGATGCAGTCGGTCGCTCCCGGTGTCTGCGAATTTGAGATGAAGGCGGTTTTTGAACACCGGACGGTACGATACGGACTTACTCATGCTCCGTATTCTGGTATTTTTGCATCCGGACCCGGCAGTGCTATACTTCATTATACCGAAAACCGTCGCATAATGAAATCCGGTGAACTGTTTCTGACTGATGCCGGCGCAGAATACCGCGGTTACGCTGCCGACATCACCCGCACATACCCCGTCGACGGCTCATTTACATCGCTGCAGGCTGATCTCTACGACATCGTACTTTCATCACAGCTCACTGCACTCAATATGATCCGCCCTGGCAACAAAATGGAAGACCTCCACATGGCTGCATCGCGCGAAATAGTTGCAGGATTGCACTTTTGTGGTCTTGTGAGTGGGAATGTCGACGAACTCATAGAAATGAACATCTTTGCACTTTTCTTTCCGCACGGCCTTGGCCACTTATTGGGACTTGACACCCACGATGTCGGCGGATACCCGAAAGGCACTGACAGAATCGACCGGCCCGGGCTCCGCTTTCTTCGTGCACGCAGAACATTTGAGCCCGGCATGGTGCTGACTATTGAACCCGGCCTTTATTTTATACCTGCACTTCTGGAACCGGCACTCGCCGATGACAAAACAGCCGGTTATCTCAATAGCAAAAAACTCAAAAAGCTGTTCGATTTCGGTGGCATTCGGATTGAAGATAATGTCATTGTGCGGGAAGACGGTATCGAAAATCTGACAACTGTCCCCAAAACCCGTCAGGAAATGGAACTTGTAATGGCCGAATAGTCAATCAACTACTTATGTCAATACTTTTACTTTTATTTTTATTAAGCGGATTAGACACTTTACAGCTCCGTACCATTTTTCACGAACCTTATCTCGCCGGTGTGCGTCCCGGTTTTACCTCATTTTCGCCAGATCAGGAGCGAATCTATTTCACCTGGAATGACTCATCAAAAACTGACCGCCACACATATTCCGTTGCTATCGACGGCCGCAACCTGCAATATCACGATGAGGCGCCGGAAGCCCGCGCCGTCGTTTCACCTGATAACCGGTACTGGGTTTTTATAATAAACGACGACCTCTGGATCAACGGACCGATGTATGACGAGCCGCAATTGCTACTGGAGTCGGAATACTCGATTACCAGCATTCACTGGCTGGATGACAACCGAACCATTCTGTTTATTATGGACGGTAACGTCTGGTCATTCCGCCTTGATCCCGCCTCTCTTCGCCAAATCACAAAACGGGATTTATCCGACCGGGACCACATTAATCTGCACATAATCTCTGTTTCCGGCGATGGCCGTTTTATTGTGCTACAGGAAAGCGACACCTCCGGTCATCTTGAAATCCTCTTTCCTGAATATGTGGACACATTCGTTAAAGATGGTAAGAGCCGGCGTGGACAAGCGCTCACCGCTGTCTATCTTTGGGATAGTGCAACCCAAAAAGCACATCCGCTTTTTGATGGTGAATGGGCTGTATCGAATCACTCTATCAGCCCATCCGGCAACTATTTGGCGATCGACCGAATCGATCACACAATGAAAACATCGGGAAATTCTCCGATACGACCTCACTACTGTCCCTAAAGAAGTCGAGAGTGTCATTTCCAGTGGCAATTCGAATAGTAATACAGGAAACGGGTCTAACGATAAATCAACCGACAGATCTGGTGACAAGTCAGATAACCGGTATGAAAGTACATTAACCGACCATTCCGGTGACGTATCTAACAGCAATTCTGGCGATATCTCTGCCATCGGTCAAGATGATAGTATCGAAAAAAATACGGTATCTGTTGTCGCCGACACACTTTTCATCAAAACAACCGAAGGATGGGTCTACCCGGCTCTTCATACACTCACATATGCGCCTGAAACCGACATGCTGATGTTCACATCAGAAAAGGACGGATGGAATCATATTTACACCGTCTATGGTGATGCCACCAAACCCCGTCAGCGAACTATCGGTGCCTCCGAAGTCCCGTGGGCCGACTGGATAACGGATCGATATATCATCTTTGCATCCACCGAAGCGGATCCCGGCGAACGTCGAATCTACCGTTTAGACCTCATGGACGACTCTATGTGGGAAATCACTTCGAAAACCGCATTTCGTGACGGTTTTCACCTGAACCGGGATCGTAAACGCCTTATTTATGAAAAGTCTTATTGGAATCGTCCGGCCGACCTATACGCACTGAATTTCGAAAGTCGGCAGCCTTCCGAAACGCGTATTACTGAATCGGTTCCGGCGCGTTTTTATGATATTGACTGGCAGCAACCTGAATATGTCCGCTTTTTAGCACGGGATGACGAGACTCCACTCTCCATGACAGTTCTGCGTCCTGCAGATTTCGATCCTGATGAAACCTATCCGGCTGTTGTTTTTGTCCACGGTGCCGGATCACTTCAGAACGTGTACAAGGGCTGGTCCGCTTCCTATCCCCGTGAGTACATGTTCCACCAGTATTTGAACCAGCACGGTTATGTTGTAATTGAAGTTGATTACCGCCACAGCACCGGATATGGGCGTGCTTTTCGCGAGGATGTCACCAACTGGATGGGCCATTACGAATTGCGAGACATTGTGGATGGACTGGATTATGTCGATGCACACGGTGGTTATATTGATCGAGACAAGGTCGGCCGGTCATCCTGTTTCACGGCCTGATTGACGACAATGTCGGATTTCAGGATGCAATGCAGTATATCGACCGGCTGATAGACTCCGGAAATACCGATTTTGAACTAATGGTCTACCCATCAGAGCGGCACAGTTTCACAGCTCCTGAAGCGTGGTATGATGAATACTACCGAATATTTCGCTTTTTTGAAAAACATCTGAAGTAGGCGTCTGGACCCGACTTCGTCACACGATGGTCTATTACAATTTTTTAAAGATCGTCCCGATTTAAAGCTCCCGAATCAAAAGTTTGACCGTCGGATTTGTTTCGTCTTTGCGTGGATAGAGAGCCATCAATTTGTTACATTATATACTTATTCTGGAAAGTCACCCGAAATCCCGTCGGATCCTCTGAAGATTGATGTATTCGAATAGCAAACTCTATAATTTTCTATAATGTCCACCAATTATAAAGCACTGACTCGCGCGTACCGGCCGCAAACATTTGAGGATATCGTCTCACAGGAGCATGTAAGCAATACCCTCATGAATGCCATCGCCAAAAACCGCCTGAGTCACGCCTATCTTTTTTGTGGCCCCCGTGGAGTTGGCAAAACAACTATGGCACGGGTATTGGCGCGTACCATCAACAAGGTGGATAAAGAAGTGGACGGTGAGGAGCTAAACAACACACTGAATATCATCGAGATCGATGCGGCATCCAACAACGGCGTAGAAGATATCCGGAGTCTGCGGGAACGGGTGCGGATACCACCGCATAACGGCCATTACAAAGTCTATATCATCGATGAGATTCACATGCTCAGCAAGCAGGCCTTCAACGCCCTGCTGAAAACACTGGAGGAACCGCCGCAACATGTGATTTTCATATTTGCCACTACCGAACCGCACCGCATACTTCCCACAATATTGTCACGTTGCCAGAGGTTTGATTTCCGCCGAATTTCTGTTGTCGAAATTGTGGCCCGGCTGGAGAGTATAGCGAAGAAAGAGAGTATCGAGATAGACAGAGAGTCGCTTCACGTCATCGCCAAAAAAGCAGACGGTTCCTTGCGTGACGCTCTCGGAATTCTCGATCAGGCGATCGCTTTTTGCGGAATGACCATTACATATGACGATCTGCACCGTGCACTCAATATTGTCAGCTCAGAGCGGATGTTCGAATTGACCGACGCACTGATCCGCAAAGACTCCAGTGCCGGCATGGCACTTCTTCACAACTTGCTTCATATTGGAAATGACATCCAGGAATTTCTTGGTGCCCTGACAGAGCATTTCCGCAATCTGTATCTGGCCAAAGATTCTCAGAATTTTTACCTCATCGAGGAGACCGACGAGACCAAAAAAAGATTTCGGGAAATGGCAGACACTTTCTCCGAAGACGATTTTATGCGAATGATGCATATCACACAGGAGTCTCAGTTTACTATTCGAAACGCTCAACAGCCCAGAATCCATCTTGAAATAACCCTTCTCAAACTGTTTCACATGACCCAAAGTGACGGGTTAAGAGAATTATTGAAACGGCTCGATGCTCTTGAACAAAGCCTGTTGACTCGTGAAGAACATCCAGCATCTTCCAAATCAGGCCTTGCTTCAACCGGAGATTCGAAGCGGAAAACCCGTAATCCGGAACAGACAACGACACCTGCTGTGGATGTAAGCGGGGTTACTTCTGGTCGAAGGGGCTCTGCCGGGCGAGAAGATCGAGAAGATCGAGAAGATCGAGAAGATACTGCCACCGGATCGACCTCCCATCTAGCCGAAGAAAAACCGGCATCATATACCCCCGCTAAATCAAATGTTGCGCCGGCCGTAAAACCGGACAACAACCGGGGGCCCGAACTACTGGGAACTCCCACACTTAAACGCCCACGCAATCATCTCTCGGCGGTCGCGATAGCAGGCAAACCTGCTGAAAACGATGACAGTGAATTGCGCGGCAATCTGGCACTCTCACCACAGTCCAAGCCGATTAATGAATCAGTACCATCTACCAGAAAAGTCGCCTATTCCAAAAGGACTGAACTCAAAAAAGCCACAAGTCTGGACGAGATCAACAAAATCTGGCCATCCTATCTGGAAAAACTCCAGAAATCAGCCAGTAATATGATCTTTTTTACCGTCCAGAGGACAGTACCTGTCGAGTTCAGCAATAACGAAGTGACGCTTGAGTGCAATGACAGTTTCACTTCTGACATCATCATCGAGCAGCAGCGGAGACTTTGCGATACTCTGAGAGAACATTTTGGATATGCTTTACGTTTTACCACCCGACTTGTAGAAAAAGAAAAACGAACTGACTCCGTTCACGATCCCTACGAATATTTTTCCAAGCTTCAGAAAAAGGATCCCAAATTGAAACAGATTGTAGAACTGTTCGGAGCGGAACTGGAGTACTAAATCCGGTTGCCAGTACCCTTTACCGGTAAAACCCGGGATACTGCAAAGTATCAAACTGAACCAATTACAGAAATTACAGGAGACACTCTATGAATATGGCAGATATGTTTGGTAAATTGAATGATTTTCAGAAGAAAATAGATGAAGCCAAAGAACAACTTCGAAGTATTGAAGTTGAAGCGGAAGCCGGAGGCGGAATGGTGAAAGTGACCGCTAACGGCTCCCGCGAGATCATTGCTATCAAGATCGACCGGAATATAGTCGACCCCGACGATACTGAAATGTTGGAGGATCTGATCATCGCAGGAGTCAATCAGGCCCTCAAAAAAGCCGAAGAGGCCGGACAGGAAAAAATGACGGAACTCACCAAAGGCATGCTCCCCGGTGGACTCGATCTCGGAAGTTTCGGTCTTAAATGAGACATCTATTTTTACCCGAAATATTCACCCAACGAAACGTTCTAGCACAAAGTAACATCGGCAAAGCATCATATAACCACTTTGCAACGTAATCATGCAGCTAATTTCAGAAACTCTTGAGCAGGCAGTGGAGCAACTTGCCCGACTGCCGGGAATGGGTCGAAAATCGGCACAACGTATCGCGATGTATCTTCTGAAGCAGAATGATGATCAGGTATTTCGACTCTCAAAGGCGATTTCTGATCTGAAAAAGAACATCCTGTACTGTTCTGTCTGCTACAACATCACTGACAGCGACCCTTGTCCGATTTGCCGATCCGAAAAACGAAATACCGGTATTGTTTGTATCGTGGAAGAACCCAGGGATGTCTATGTGGTGGAGCGAACAAATGAATTTACCGGCCGGTATCATGTGCTTGGCGGCGTCATTTCACCCCTTCAGAATATCGGTCCGAACGAAATCCGCATCAACGAGCTGATTCAACGTATCCGCGACGGTGAGGAGATCCGGGAATTGATCCTGGCGCTGAATCCGGATGCCGAAGGGGAAGCGACCGGCTATTACATCAACAAGCTTGTGCATGTAATGGGTGTCAACGTCACCCGTATCGCACACGGCATACCAATGGGCACTGAATTAGAGTTCATAGACGACGCTACTCTAACACGCGCGTTTGCCGGCCGGCAACGCTTTTGATCACCCTAACCGGACAGTTCGACCATTAAACTACCTGATTTGTTCTCTCAGAAATAAAACTGGCTCTGAAGCATGAGAACATGAGCGGGATCGCGATCAAAGTTTAACAAATCGCTTTCGTGAGCTCGAAGACTGTAGGCAAGTGTGATACGATTATTCTGAAACGGGCGTCCCTGTAAGGCACTCAGGCTGTAAGTGGCTCCGGCGGTGGCAAATGTTTGTCCAAATGATTCCCGATTGCCTCTGTCACCATACCAATACTCCCCCATAGCAAATACCTCGACCTGAGGAGCCACAAGTACACTACCGAAAAGTGATCCGCCGATGTAATTTTCGGCACCAAATATTTCGACTTCCTGATAGCTGATACCGATCAGGTCAGCCTTCACGCGAAACGGTTGGTCTCCGGGGAGCGGACCCCAGTAGAATTGTGCGGAATAGTTTACGTAATTTCTCCCAATACCGGATAACTGTGTAAGCGGGTTTTTAGCGGTGTTGATGCCTGCATAAGCGCCAATCTCCAGTTCATCGCGATCGGATGGCCACCAGGTTCCCGATGCGCTAAAAGCAAATCCGTCAGTATCAATTCCACCAGTAGCGGGGAAATTGCTGATTCCGGAACGGAAGTTGGATTGATTATAACCGTTGTGCAGAAAAGCACGAAACTCATAATTCGGTGAATTCCAGAATGCCTCAACACCGTAATCCCTGCCGTCAGCTCCGATCGTCATTCTAGCCCATATATCCGAAATCGCCGGCCGGTCGATGGCGTCGATACAAGAGTGTAAAGTTCGTGCATAAGCCCGCGGCTGAGTACCGACAAATCGTCCTGTCCTCAGCGTAAAATGATCGTTCATTCGATATTCACCGCGAACATCCAGCCAGGTAGCGGAACTGCCCGACCCTTCCATCTGCAGAAAAACACCCAGGCGATCACCTATATCCGTATAGAGACGAACACGCAGACGACGAAGCCCGAACCCTACCCGTTCCGTCGCATCTTCCGCACCATCAATACCTCCGTCATATGTGTATGTAAACCTCGGCTGCAGGGTTCCCCCGATTCGTATAGAGATGTCATTGCTTACCGTTTTGACTGTGCCTCGTCCGTCATCGGTAGCCTGTACATTTGCCGGAACGGCCAGTAATACGGCCATTAAATTCATTAACAAAAACAACAAAAATTTGTTCATCGAGTTACCCTGAAATTAAAGATTGAAAATTAGATTTTAGTTGTCATAAACCTATCTAATTTTTATTAATTTCCTGTGAATTATGGCGTTTTTCAGGCCGCAAGCCAAGTCTCATGATACCGACTTCTCCCTTTGACGGTTCTCAGATGCCGACACTTCTGATACCGGTACACACCGACGCCATTACACCTGAGGCCAATGCTCAAGATGGCATCAATCTCCGTTAGTATTATACTCGGAGCTATTACTCCTGATATCTGTACTCGCCGATTGCAATACTCCTGATGCTGATTTTTCTGATTCGAAATCTCCCTGTAATCGGACCACTGCCGGATTCCTTAAATTCTCTCTTTTCTTTTCATCCACCAACTAAAATAAGCGGGTCTGGAGAGGATCTTTTTTCTCAGCTTCGGCAATTTTTGGGCGGGCAAACTCGCCGCGATATGCCGAAAGCATTTCGAGTGAAAATTTTTTATCGAACACTCTATTTGCAAATCCATCAACAGCACGCCGGCCATTATCCGTTATGGCGACCATGCCACCGTCAAATTCCTGAATGAATCCGAATTGGCGCAAATCATTAACGATCAAAAATGTTAGTTGCGGGATGAAACCTGCCAGTGACTCAATGTAACTCCGATGATTGTTATTGTCGGGTGGATAAATGGTCATTCCCATAAGATTGAATTCAACCATTGTCAAGGGATAGCCCGATGAATCTTTGGTAAGTAATTTATTCCAGGCGGTCTGGCTATAATAACGCCCAAACCAGTATTTTGCTTCTTTCACCAGTTTTCCGGTTTTTGCACAACCGAAATATTCACCAGTTGGAGCTTTGCGAGGTTCACCCCTGGACCGGTACATCCCCACCATCGATGCCAGGTCAAGCGTATTCAAATTCGACGGATATACAAAAAAGTCCGTTGACTTTTTCTGCATGGCGACCTCATTACCCATCTTTTTGTTTTATCAGATCCAATACGGTACCCATATCCAATGATTCGGCATCTTTATGCTTGGGAATACTTATATTTTTCTTGCCGTATTTTACATAGGGTCCATAACGGCCGGTCATAATCAGAATCTTTTCTCCATTCTCAGGATGTTCTCCCATATCCTTTATCACAGACGAGCTTCTGGCTTTTTTATTTTTCTCCTTTTTATCAAGCAGTTCAAGTGCCCGTTCCAGACTAATTTCAAGGACGTTTTCTTCTTTGTCCAGTGACTGAAAGGTTCCGTCGTGAACCACATACGGTCCGAAACGACCTATTCCGGCCTTTACCTCTTTTCCGGTTTCAGGATGATTCCCCAGAACCATCGGCAGTGACAAAAGTTTTAGAGCTGTGGACAGCTCGACCTCCTCAACGTTCATCCCTTTCAACAGGGATACCCTTTTCGGTTTTTTCTTGCTGTCAACTTCCGGCATGCCGAGCTGCAGATAGGGGCCATATCTTCCTGTAAGAACGTAAACATCTTCGCCCGTTACCGGATCTTTGCCCAACGACTGCGGACCGTTTTTACTCTGAGTAACCAGTGATTGCAGTTTTTCAACGGTAATATCGCTCGGTGACAAATTTTCCGGGATAGAGCTCATCACCTCCTCTCCGTCCCCTTTTTTCATTTGGACATAGGGTCCGAATCTGCCTAAATATACACGCATTCCATTTAAACCTTCGACCGGTAGTTCGATATGCCGGGCATCCTGAGGATCGATCTTGGACTCCTGTTGTTCCACCATGTTTTTCAATCCATTTTCGCCTTCAAAATAGGATTTCAGATAGTTCAGCCGCTCCTCTTTCCCAGTGGCGATATCATCCAGCCTCTGCTCCATTCCGGATGTAAATTGTTCATCCACCAGTTCAGAAAAATATTTTTCCAGAAGTCCGGTTACGGCAAAAGCTGTAAAGGTGGGGACCAGGGCATTTCCTTCATTACGGACATAGTCACGCTCCATGATGGTTCCGATAATCGTAGCATAAGTACTTGGTCGGCCCACTCCGTCTTTTTCCAGTTGTTTGACCAGTGTCGCTTCGGTGAATCTGGCCGGCGGCTTGGTTTCGTGGCCTACCGGTTCAATCTTCTTGCAGTCTACAGTTTGATCTTTCTGAAGGTCCGGCAACAGATTTTCACGATCTTCCAGATCGGCATCCGGGTCATCGCTTCCTTCCACATAAGCACGGAAGAAACCTGGGAACAATATTTTCTTACCGGTCGCCCTGAATACGGCTTTTGCAGATTTCGTTTCCACCTGGATAGTGACATTGGTAAACTCAAGCCGGGCTTCCGCCATTTGTGTTGCCATGGTTCGCTTCCAAATCAGATCGTACAACTTAGCTTCACGTCCGGTCAATGCAGTGTCATTTGGAGTTCTGAAGGAGCTTCCTGCCGGTCGAATCGCTTCGTGTGCTTCCTGGGCGCCTTTGGATTTGCCCGCATAAACCCGCACTTTACTGCTGAGGTACTTCTCGCCATACATATGCTCTACGGCCGATCGGGCCGCCTGAACCGCCTGGTTCGACAGGTTTGTCGAATCGGTCCTCATATAGGTAATATATCCTTCCTCATAGAGCTTTTGTGCAATTCGCATAGTATCCCTGGCAGAATATCCGAATTTTCTGTTGGCTTCCTGTTGCAGGGTGGATGTGATAAACGGTGGGGCCGGACTCCGTTTCTGCGGACGCTTTTCAACATCGGCTACGGTCCACCGAGCCACTTCCAACTCTGATTTGAGTACGTTTGCTTCTTTCTCATCGAGAAGCACTACGCTGTTGGGTTTTTTAAGTTTACCGGTGGATTCGTCGAAGTCCTTACCTGAAGCCAACCGCTTACTGTCCAGATGAGTCATTTCCGCTTCAAACTTTTTATCATCGGCTCCCTGACCTGAAGTCAGCAGGGCTTTGAGATCCCAGTAACTGCCGCTTCGGAAGCGCATCCGCTCCCGCTCGCGTGCTACAAGCAACTGCACAGCAACCGACTGCACCCGACCTGCAGAAAGACCCGGACCGATTTTCTTCCACAGAAGCGGTGATATCGTATAACCTGCAAGCCGGTCGATAATCCGTCTGGCTTCTTGTGCGTGAACCAGATCCATATTAATATTGCGGAAATTCCGGAGTGCGATATGAATAGCTTCTTTTGTGATTTCATGAAACACCATTCTCTTTACCGGTATTTTCGGCTTCAGCTCATCCTGGATATGCCAGGAGATACCCTCACCTTCCCGGTCTTCGTCCGTCGCCAGAATCAATTCATCCGCTTCCTTGATCAATTTTTTCAGTCGGGCAACGGTTTTCTTTTTCTGTGGAGAAATCACATATAGGGGTTCGTAATTATTATCAACATCGATGCCCAGGCTTGCCCATTTGTTCTTCTTCATTTTGGCCGGAATTTCCCTGGCCGAAGCCGGAAGATCCCGAATATGACCATTACAGGAATCAACCGTCATCGATTTTGGCAGAAATTTTTTTATGGTCTTGGCTTTTGTGGGAGACTCAACAATAATGAGCGATTTCATCTGTTTATTTTTTTATTTCTAAGGGCAGATGTAATGTCCATGTCGAAAATAATCATGCTTTTGTGTGTCGAATTGCCGATATGGACATTTCATCTGTTTATAATATATATAAAGTTCATAAGGTCACATGGAGCACCCATGTTTTAATCATACGCCTGTGTGTCAAA
>SLQC01000156.1 GCA_007131625.1 Balneolales bacterium
AAAAATTTTCATTCTGAATATCCGGAGGTCGTCGAAAAGTTAAAAAAAGAGTACGAAAGATGGATGAAGGATATAGATGATAACAGATAATATGACTGGCTAGATCAACAACATCTGATATTTGAGAAGCTTCAATATCATATACAGAAAGATCTGACAAGAAAACCAACCGGATCAGGATATAGTTAAACACTAGTGATAAAAAAAATCATGAATTATCTAACAAAAAAAAGTAAAATTGAGATACAGTAATGAATATAAAAGAAGCATTATTAGTACTGATTATCGTTACGACTTTTTTTTTACCAGGGTATTGCGGGACAGATGAAACTAATCAAAACATTAAATATGAAACGGTTAACGGTTTTGAGGGAAGGGTATTGGATGATACTGTATTTACGTTTAAGATGCCTTATCGGTTATATATTCCGGATGAGGTTCATCCTGACAAGAGCTATCCATTAGTACTGACCCTGCACGGGATGGGACGCAGAGGAAACGATAATTTGAGGCAAATTGAAAATAATGCAGTGTGGGCCACTGCATATGCTGAGCCTGCCGTACAGAAGGAATACCCGAGTTTTATACTGGCTCCCCAAACCCCGACAGGAACAACCTTCAGCCCTCTATGGCCCAGAAGGACAGATGATGAAGATGTGATTAAATCGTTTAATTATGACGTTTTACCCCAACCGGAGTCATATCAGATGGTAATGAAAATTCTCTTTAGTATCCTGGAAGAATTTAATATTGACCGCAGCCGCATTTACGTGACAGGAAATTCAATGGGAGGTTTTTCTACCTGGTACTTTGCAATCTCCAACCCGGACCTGTTTGCTGCCGCCATGCCGTTTGCCGGAGGAGGCGATTCATCCAAAGCACATAAAATTGCTCACATGCCAATCTGGATTCATCATGGGGATGCCGACCATGTTGTGTCTGCAAAATTCAGCCGTATCATGATGGAAGCCTTAGAGTCAGCAGGAGGGGTCGGTGAACATAAGTATTCCGAATATAAAGATGTACAGCACGGTGTTGCAGGAACCGCTTTCTCTATCGATGAAAATAACAATGGCATCCCTGATATTGTAGAGTGGTTGTTAAAACAGCGTAAGAGATAGAATTTCTTTAGTTGTTATTAAGTTATTGATATTTAACGGGAATGACATGAAGCACACAAATAATCTGTATCAGCCATGAACACCATCAAATTCGTGTAGTATTTATTTCAGTTCTTTGTAAGGGTTAGGCAAATTTGCATCGTTTTTAGAAAAAAAGGACAATGAGATTGTTATCAATCAAAATTTCAGACCGCCGTAATTAAACCAGAAGTCCTTGTATATAGCAATATGATCATTTAGCAATATGAATGGAATTACAGGAATTCTTCCATTTGAAATATAGAACAACAAGTTTTTGCTGCCATTAATGTGTTCAATGATATGATGAAACAATTAATTACAGGTATTAAAACGTGTTTGGTGATAATGGTTTTTTTAAGCATTCCCGGCCATTTATCAGCACAAAATAGTAGCCTGGTTGGAAGGATTATAGAATCAACGACCGGCAAGCCTCTTGAGAATGCCGTTGTATCCATACCGGATTTTGGAAGTACAACCAGCGATGATTTGGGCATGTATTCATTTAAAAATTTATCTGCAGGTGAATATACAGTCATTGCGGGTATGAGGGGATATCAATCATCTGAAGCAGGGATTCATGTTGAACCGGGTTTTCACAGGATTAATGATATCAACCTTGTAAAAACAATCCAGGATGGCGACAGGATTTTGGTGATCGATCGGAAAAGACAGTTAAATCAGAGCTTGAACAATCAGAGAGAATCGATTCAATTCAGTAAGATACTGAATACCCGACAGCTGGATGCATTTGGGGACGAAACGGTAGAAAAAGCAATTTCCCGACTTCCAGGTGTACATATTGGCCGTAATGGGGGTGCAAATATTCGTGGAACAGGATATGGCCATTATAATATATTGATGGATGGACAGCCAGTTGCATCCATGGGATTTGGAAGCAGGAGTGTGGATTTGTCAGGATTTTCGGCCGATATGATAAGAAAGTTGGAGGTCATCAAAGTGGCCACACCTGATATGCCTGCCGACGGCCTGGGGGGCAGTGTGAATTTACATACTCTGGCACCAGTCGGTGAAAGGGCGATTGAGGTTTATGGTGGTGCAGGCTTGCATCCGGCTTATTTCAAGTATGGGGGAGTCGGAAGCAGGGCCGGAATGCATTATTCAGAAGCGGTTAGAGAAGATTTGTCGGTTGGAGCTAACCTGAAATATCAGCAGGGTCATTATGCCTGGGAAAGCCTTCAGATAGGTTATGACGCTGCTGATTTTGGTAATGGTTTTACCGATGTCATTGGCCGTGTATCACCGGGTTTGCACGCCAATCAGCAGAATATGCATTCAGGAGGGGTACAATTACATTATGTGCCATCCGACCGCGTCGTCATCCATCTTGACGGGTTGTACAATAACGATAATCGTGTCATTGAGCAGCATCGTAATTACTGGGATTCCGGAGGTGACTGGATCAGTCCGGACACGACAGGATTGGAGGGAGGTTTAGGCAGTTACGGGTATAACGCAGGACGCACAGACCATAACGTTCATCACTACAGGATACATACGGGAGTCAGGCATTACCTCAACCGGTTCGATTTGGAATATGGTTTGAATTGGTCATCATCGAATGCCAACCGGAATAGTTATTTGTTCCCATTTGAAAGATCCGGATTGAATTTATCAATTAATCATCTTGACCATACCCGCCCTGCGATGTATCCACCGGAAGGTATTTTGTTGAATGACGGTACAATAGATTACCGTACATTAAGGTTTCAGGAACTTGAATATACCGTAGATGATCACAGGTCACGCTTACTTACCGGATATGTTGATGCTGAGATACCATTCAAGAATTTTTCAATTAAATCAGGCGCCGGTTTTCATATAAACAACAATCAGGGAGATTTTAGTTACACTCTTCATTCCTATAACAGAAGTCTGGATTTGTACAGGTTCAGAATGATTCGAGAGGGTCAGATCAACATACTTGATGAAGACGACTATTTTATTCCATGGCTTATAAACACCAGCCTCGCCCGGGACTTTTTTGAAGGCAGTGTTCCACAGTTTGAAAAAGACGAAAATCAAGTCAGGCGGGACTCCGACATATGGAATTATGATCATTCCGAGCGTATATATTCCGGTTACGGGATGGGGACTTTTCAACTGGCTAATTTGCAAATGATCGGTGGCTTGCGGATTGAGTTATATGAAGCTGATTATGAAGGTATGGATGTGGAATTTAATGAATCGGGGGAGTTAATGGCTGCAGGTACGAATCTTGAAAATCAACAGATCCTGCATTTGTTTCCCCATGCACAAATGGCCTATACCCCTGTTGATGGCATGAAAATGCGTGCGGCATGGTCGCAAACGATTCAACGGCCGGATTATAGAATTCTTAGTCCGTTCCATCTTACTACAAAACAGGATTTCATAATATTCAGGGGAAATCCGAAGCTGGAACCAATGGTTTCTGAAAATTATGATCTGTTTTTCGATTACTACTATCACAAATCCGGTCATTTAGGAATCAACCTGTTTTACAAGCGGTTGTCCAATTTATTCTATGAGTCAACAAATGAATTAATGTCAGGTGAGTTTACCGGATTCAATGAGTATACATTTGAAAATAGTGATGAGAAGGCGTCCATAAGCGGTGTGGAAGTATCATGGATGCAGGACCTGCCATTCCTTCCTGGAATTCTGGGCAATTTGGGTACTTATGTTAATTATACCTGGTCACAATCAGACTACAGTGCAGACATACGTCCAGAAGAGCATATGGTTTTTCCCGGGCACAGTCCGCACATCGTTAATGCGGCGCTGCACTTTACCAGAGGTCGAATTTTTAGTCAGGTTTCATATCACTGGAGGTCGGAAACAATGGTACGTCTGGGCAGAAGTTTACAATATGCTCCGTCCATAAATCAAAATAATCCGGTCTATCTGGACCGGTATGAAAGCGGAGTCGGGTCACTCTCTGCATCTTTTGAATTCCGGATATCGGAAGAATTTCGATTTTGGGCGGATGCATTCAATCTTATTCCTGCAAAACGTGTCGCATATGACTATAGCAGATCCCTGTATCCCGCTGAGACCGATCTGTATAAAGGAATTGTCTTTAGATCGGGAGTCCGTTACAACCTGTAATAATCAAAATATGGAACCAACCAGAAAGAAATGCACCAATAACTTGCATGTTGACATAAGTTCAACAGGCAAACTAACAAATAAAAACCCAAGGAGGGTTTATATTATGAACAATAAAATACAGTCACAGGCCGAGCAGAAATATTTTTGCCATCCATTGCTTTCCATTTTATTAGTGGCAGGTATGTTGGCAACATTTTCTCTTCAGGAAGCATTCGCGCAAGCTGAAGTTGTAAATGTAAAAGGTGAATTCGTTACAGAGGGAGCCCAGTCGGTGCACCCAGATGATTCCCTGGCACTTGCCAATTACTTTTATCACTCCATGAAAGTGGATACATGGATGGATAATTCAGGCTGGCTTGAAGATATGGTCGTTTTTTGGAAAGGAGTAGATAGAATTGAAGAAATCGAGGTTGAGCCTGATGTGTACGAGTGGCGTATAACCCGGATTGTATTGGTTGATCCTAACATGACGGAATGCGGATATCTTCCACCCGAAATTTCACAGTTAAAATATCTTGAGTGGATTCATATCAGAAGGAATCTGGTATGTGGAGACATTCCCCGGGAAATCTTCACAGAGCTTGAATTCATTGAAAGACTTTCCGTTCAAAGGGCTGCCTTAACTGGTGAAATTCCCTTTGACGCAATAGCA
This sequence comes from Balneolales bacterium, assembly GCA_007131625.1. GTDB lineage: Bacteria > Bacteroidota > Rhodothermia > Balneolales > Natronogracilivirgulaceae > SLQC01. The sequence continues at coordinate 4,906 of SLQC01000156.1, forward strand.
CAGACATCTTATTTCAATTTTATGCGTATTGAAGACAACGACATGACCGGTCCGGTTATGACTGCTGATGTTGCCGACTGGCCGAAGAGTTTTCAGCGTTTATGGATGTCGAATAATTGGAGGTTAACCGGTTCAATTCCACCTGAATTTTATGAAATTGAAAACTTGCAGTTCATTGAAATGGCGGGACTTCCCAATATTCATGGCCCCATGCCCGATTTCTCAAGATTTGATAATATTAGACGGGTTGAAATACAGAAATCCAATTGGGATTCGGCACCTTTTCCAACATGGCCCCGTGATATTCCAAATCTTCAGTGGTTAAATATCTGGGAAACCAACATGACGGGAGGTATTCCGGAATGGATTATTGAACTGGGCAATGTGGAAATACTTAAAATCGGTGGCAGTCAGATGGAGCAAAGTATGGCTGATTTTCCGGATTTGTCGCTGATGCCGGCATTGGAAGAGTTCAGGCTGTTTGGTGGCAATTTCCACGGTGATTTACCAGCGTGGATTTGTGATACCAATTTAGAAAGGTTCT
>SLQC01000359.1 GCA_007131625.1 Balneolales bacterium
GAGCTATTTTCAAACCCCGAACTCATGGAAAACATGGAGTCAAATGCTAACCAATTGGGGCTCTTTGACTTTTAACCGGACACTAGTGTCCCGATAATATCAATTACCAGTGGAGCCATAAGCGAGGAAAAAGTATCAATAACTAACAGTTCAAATAAATCCTGTTATTACGGTTCATCACTTTCATCACTTTCACCTGTTTAAAATATTAGATTTCTTACGTCAGATGCTCAATGAACCGCGTCAGCGATATACAATGGCGAGATAATATTTTTTACAAAGTGGCGCATGATTATTACGGGCATTGGAATACTATGTGACTTTAAAAATCAAAGTAATTAACACATGCTCAATGAACCGCGTCAGCGAAATGGCCATGACGATTATAATCATGCCTCTGTGTGTCGGGTTGCCGTCATGGACGTTTCATGTGAAAAAAATCTGATAATTGCTCTCGCAGTGATTTAAGAGCTCTGCCCATTTGCGCCTCCACGGTTTTCACAGAGACTTCCAGCACATCCGCTATCTCCGAATAGCTGAGACCCTCATCACGGTTTAATGTGAAAATAAGTTTCATTCGTTCAGGCAGTTTGTTAACAGCTTTTTGGATGTCAGCAAGTAACTTGCGATCTACCGACTGATCCAGGTGTGAATCCTGATGATACTGTCCTGATTTGTACAATTCCCACTCTAACTCTCTCTCTACTTTGTGATGCTGAAGACATATTCTTTCCACCTTTTGATGCCTTAGATAGTCAAACGCCCTGTTTTGAGCCGCTTTGTATAAATATGACCGAGCGGTTCCTTTAGGGTGCCATTGACTCCGTTGCAACCAGATATTCAGGAACAGATCCTGAATCAGGTTTTCACAGGTCGCCGGCAAATTAATATAGCGTTGAACAAATACACACAAATCTGAATAATAAGTACGAAAAAGGACTGAAAATGCCTCTTTATCTCCATCCCGAATTCTCCGGATAAGTTCAGCTTCATTAAATATATCTCTGGATTTGTTCATTAGTAATTCTTGAAAATTACTCCATGATTAATTTACTTCAAAGTTTTGAAAACTTAAACCTCGATATCGTTACTATTGAAATAAATCTTTTTTTACTAATACCTTTCAGAGTCTCGTTTTGTAATATTTTGAATCGTTTATTAGTAACAAACTGATCAAAAAAAATGGTATAGCCAAAATATAACTCCTGTATTTTAAAAATGATTTAATTATGAGGTTAACTTTTACATCAGTTGCTGCAGTAAAAGGAACAATTCCGGGAAAATATGGATGGTTTTCTGTTCATCTCCTTATTGCGATTTTTATTGTGGGTGTGGCGGGTCTCCAGGCTCAACCTGAATTTGACCCTGCCGCCATTTTTTTAACCTGGCAGCAAGATCCAACATCTACCATGACCATCGACTGGCATACTACTCCGGATCAGCCGATCCGTCTTGGCGCCCTTATTGACACGCGCCTGAGATGTGCGCGCGGCATTTACCGCCATCCTATGAATGACTATGTATATGTCGCTGTAGGCCACTCTGATGGGGACAGCCATACAAACAGTTCTCTTGTAGTAAATGATATTTCAGATCCCGCCACTCCAGTTTTTATATCGGAAACAAAAGATGAAAAAATAACGGCTGGAAGTGAACTTTTCATAAGCGGCAGTTATTTGTATATGTCTGGATTCCGGGATCATTTGGTCAAGATATTTGAATATAGTAATAGTTCAAGTACTGATTTCGTTATTCATCTGGAAGATGACAGACTTAGATATCCCAGGGGAATTTCTGGTAATGATCGATATCTCTTTGTCAATTCTTCCGGTAACAAATCGATCGTAGCATTTGATATAACGAATCCGGCTGTACCTGTAAAAGCCGGTTCTATTTTTCACCCGTTTCTCACCGGAGTTCGGCAGAGCACACTTGTAGAAAATCGGCTTTTTGTCACTTCCTGGCAGGGATCCGGAGTTTTTTTAGTGGATGTTTCATCTCCTGAGATTATGCAGTTGATCGACAGCCAATTTCATCATTCACTTTCTGGAGTCTACGGAATCACAGCCCGGGACAACTATATTTATGCAACAGCCACCGTCACAGGCGGACTTGTTGTCCTGGAATATTACTGATCATATGCTGATGGTATACCATTCATTATATATCATTTTTTCCCTGATTCTATTCTCAGGAATGGAAGCCAACACCAGACAGCCCCTGATTGGGAGTGAGGAGACTGTTTTCGATCCGGCTGATGAATATGCCATGCCGGACTATGTTGAACCATCAACAAACTTCCTTTTCCATATTGAACGATTCGAAACCAACCCGATTATTCACAGGGAGATGCAAGGTCTTGTCGGTGATGCTGGAGTGAATATCAACGGGCCGTCACTCATTCGCGTGCCTGACTGGATAGAAAATCCACTTGGGAACTATTACCTCTATTTTGCACATCATAAAGGGGCTTATATTCGATTGGCTTATGCCGATGATCTGGAAGGACCCTGGATCATCTATGAGCCCGGTGTGCTGCCTTTAGCAGATACACCCGGATATGCGAGTCACCCCGGAGATCACCTCGCCAGTCCGGATGTTCATATCGATCAAGATCGCAAACAGATCCGAATGTATTACCATCAACGACTTTCCACCGAAAATGATTTTTATTGGGGACAGGGAACCTATGTCGCGCTCTCGAAAGATGGCTTGAACTTTGAAGCAAAACCCGAAATTCTGGGACTTCCCTATTTTCGGGTTTATGAATACGATGGCTGGAGTTATGCAATTGCAAAGCATGGACGTATTGGTGCAGTAATATATCGGTCACAAAACGGACTGACTGATTTTTCCGGTATAGAAGAAGCCCCAAGAGGGATACCCCGTGTACGGCATAAAGCCCTCTGGAAACACAATGGAATGCTGTATGTCTTTTTTTCAAGACTATTCGATGAACCCGAACATATTTACGTTTCAAGAATCGAGAATCTGGAGGATGATTGGCAGGACTGGAGATTTACGGAACCACAGTCGGTATTGAGACCGGAAGAAGATTACGAAGGAGTGAATCAGCCGATAGAACGATCAGAGCCGGGTGTCACCTATGAATTTGTTCATCAATTACGTGATCCCGGGATATATGAAGAAGATGGACGTTTGTTTCTGTTATACTCGACCGCCGGTGAAAGAGCCATTGCCATTGCCGAACTACATTTTGAAGATCCTATAAGCATACCATAAGAAATTTTCGAAGAAGAATCTAATACCTGATATGATAAAAAGCTGGCTTTGGCTACAGAATCTGACCTTGTACAGGATTTTTTTAGGAAAAGTATTTACAGCAACACATAAATTACGTAATCAATGCCATTAAAAAATTTATTCATATTCCTGTTATTATTATCCGGATTCATTTTGAATACGGTATCATCATATGCCGACATTCACAGATATACCACCGAACACTGGATTCTGGCGCTCATGGAAGAACGATCCGACAAAGATCGCTATTCGTGGGGCGACCGATCCGACGAGCGGGCTCTTCAGGAACTGGCCGACCGGGTAAGGTGGTGGCCGGAGTCGTTTGGCCGCGGGAAATATGCTGAGGTCATTACTACCATGCTATCGCAATTTGATGAGCCGCTTACTGTGACGGCTCAGTGGAGAGATGAAATCAGTGATACCTACACCCCGGAAGTACTGCAAGCTCGAGCCCTTGAAGTGCTTGAACATATTGGAGCACATGTTTATGTTGATCAGATGATAGCTCAGGGCAGTAATGATAAATTGCAAACTCTGTTACGCAACTATCCCCGGATTCAGACTTTATTGGATGCCGAAGCGTCGGCCAGGGATCCACAGCATGCCGGCCCGAAGGCGCGTGAAGCTGTCGGGGGGTTGACCACTATTCCATATTCGGACGACAAGCGGTTTGAGGCATTAAAAACGATAGAGCAACTCGGCTGGGATGTATTTGTGAATGTGCTGGACGAGGATGAATTATACCTGGCTTATCAGCAGATTACTGAGGTATTTGAATCGACAGGAAATCCCGGTACCTGGGAAAAAGCCTATGATGCGGCACACGGGATTTTACAGGTTCTGGAGGATGATAGCCATCCGCGATCTCACCTGTTCAAGGCCAACCTGGACAGGAATCTGCTGGTTGCTTTTCCCGGTGCCGAGGGAGCCGGCAAACACGCCCGCGGTGGCCGCGGTGGTGATGTGTATCATGTGACCAATCTTAACGATTCGGGCTCGGGCAGTTTACGGCATGGAATAGAATCGGCAGACGGACCCCGAACAATTGTCTTCGATGTAGCAGGTAACATCCGGCTTAAAACCGGTATTTCTGAGAGGAATAAACCGTTTATGACCATTGCCGGTCAGACCGCGCCAGGTGAGGGAATTACCATTGCAGATTCCGATGTCGGTTTTAATGAAGTCGATCACATGATCATTCAGCATCTGCGATTCGCTCCTGGAGATACATACACCAGGGAAGAGAGCGAAGCTGAACCGGACTACAGATCGAGAGGCAGCATGGATGCATTGCGGGTCAGGGTGAGTGACTTTGTAATGATAGACCATGTGGTCGCTAAATGGGCATCCGAGCAAACAATGTCCACGACATCCGGACATTCCGGAGGACGCATGCCCTCGGATCCCAATAACCGGAACTTGACTGTGCAATATTCGATGATAGTGGAGGCGTTTTACGAAGCCGATCATCGCAAAGGCGGACGAGGATACGGTACCCTTCTGCGTGGAAGCCACAGTCAGACCTGGCATCACAACCTGTTTGTACACAACACATCACGAGTCCCCAAGGTACGTGATCTGCGAAACGATTGGGTCAATAATGTGCTATTTAATGGAAATATTGGCTATACCAATGCAAGAGCTCAGTCAGTGATGAATTTTACGGGTAACGTATATATTGACGGACCCGATGACCCACTTCCCTATTCAAGAGGCTATTCCTCTATTTTCTTCCCAGGTGCTCCGTTTCACTATATCTATCATTCAGGGCCGGAATTTCTTGACCGCAACTATTATGACCCGCATTCTGACCGGCCACTGCAGCTTATCCCGGCTGGTGAAGGCTCCATCGGCCCGGGTGAATACACCCGTTTTGACCGGCCGTTCGATATTTCGGATATCCATGTGGTACCGGGGCGACAGGCATATATCGATGTTTTGAGCCGTGCCGGCACCCGTACCCGTGACCTTCACGATCACAGGGCAGTTCGCGGGGTTATCAGCAAAACCGGCAAAATCATCAATCGCCAGTCGGAGCTTCTGGAGCTTTATGGTCTTGAACCCTGGCCAGAACTGGATCCCGGTAAACCTGTGATAAGTACAGCCAGGGACGGGATTCCCGATTGGTGGAAA